>DASQUN010000226.1:0-4052 GCA_035641275.1 Candidatus Udaeobacter sp.
GTCAAAGAAAGCGATGAATGGCGAATTTTCCTCAACTGGGCGGCTGGTATCAAAATACCGCTTCGCCTAGAGCTGGCCCATGCAGCCGGTCTGGACGTGGCGCTATCGACGAGCGAGGTCGTTGTTCAACCTGGAGACTTATTCGAGCTCACTCTCAAGATAAAGAATCGATCGACGCTGCCCGTTACCGTCCGCATCGGCCACCTTGTCGAACCGAAAGAGATCGCTGATTATCTCGATTTCGTCCAATGCGGGTTCCTCTTACCACTGACGCTTGAGCCCGGAAAAGCGGAAGACTATTCCAGCACCTACGTGGTAAGAGCGAGCGTTCCGGAAGGTGTTCGCCGGTTGACCTTAACCTATAATGTCCGGCTGGCTAAATAAGAGATGGGCCCTCTTTGCTGTCCGGTGCGATTACGCCATGCCCCATGGGGCCTGCTCAACAAAATCGCGCGTGAATCGCCTACTAGCGATGATTGCTCTTTTGTGATTACTTAAGTTGTAGCTTTTCATCTTAGAAGGAGAAGATCCCGATATGAGAAACACACCTCGATTCTCGCTCTTTGCGTGGCTAGCCGTTTTTGCTCTCGCCGGCTTTGCGTCATTTCAGTCGGGTAACCTGTCGGCTTTGACATCTGTTGCACAGGCCCAAGACTTCGATTCGAAAAAGATCGTTCCCTTCGTTCCGACTCCGCAAGAAGTGGTCGATAAGATGATCGAGTTAGCGGGGGTTAAGAAGGGCGACACGGTCTATGATCTGGGCTCAGGCGACGGGCGGATCGTCATCACGGCAGCCAAAAAAGGCGCCAAAGCCGTCGGCTTCGAGATCGATGGTGATCTCGTGAAAGAGTCGCGCGAAAATATTCGCAAAGCGGGCGTGCAGAATTCAGCCGAGATTAGGCAGCAGGACATTCTCACCGTTGATCTCTCCGCGGCCTCCGTGGTGACCATGTACTTGTTGCCGGACGTCAACCTGAAACTTAAACCGAATCTGCTGAGTCAGCTCAAACCGGGCTCGCGCGTCGTCTCTCATTCGTTCGACATGGGCGACTGGAAGCCAGACAAGACGGAGCGGGTCGACGGGCGCGCGATTCACCTCTGGACTATACCCGCTAAGGGACGCTAAGCAGCGCGGCGTGCCACTGGATCTGTTGAATTAGTTACGCATGCGCCTTAGCGCCAGAGATTTTGTCCTACTTACGGTCGGACTGTTAGTACTCTTTTCCGTCCCCATCTACCTTTTCGTAGCTGAACAGCCGGGCTCCGAACCCGAGCCCTTTCGCGTTCTGATCGGCTATCTAAAGGCCGCATACGCTCGGGATTATGGACAAGCCTATCGCTTCATTTCCGCGCAAGACCGGCGGCTAAAAACAGAAAAGGCCTATGTTAGGGAGCGCGGCGCATTTTCAGGATTTACGCTGGAGGTGGGACGAAAGCTTTCTCAGTTCATCGAGGCAAAGCCGGTGAAAATGGACTTTAACGACGACCGCGGTCGTATCAAAGTGGAGGTCAAGCTACCGGACGCCAACAGCCTCTCTGGCTTAGTGCTTAATTGGGATGAAGAGCGGCTCAATGCGCTTCCCAGAACCGAACAGAGGAGAATCCTCGCCTCTCTCGATCAATTACGACGCAAGAACCGTCTGGCGATGGTCCAAGGCGAAGAAGAGTTCGCAATGGTAAAAGAGAACCGTGCCTGGCGAGTCTATCTTGATTGGGGCGCCGGCGTCCGCGTCAGCTTTGATGCCGCCGTACCTCCTGAGAGCGGCATAGAAGCGCGGCCTTCGGTTAAACAAACCATAGTCCGCTCGGGCGAACTTTTCAATGTCAGCTATCGCGTCAAGAATCGCACAGCCAAAGAACTTTACGCGCGAATCGTTCATCGAGTCGAACCCCAGCCGCTCGCGCAGCACGTCGATCTTGTCGAGTGTGCTCTTCTTTTGCCGGTGAGAATACTTCCCGGTGAGGAGATGGAATACGCAAGCCACTACTTATTAAAAGGAGATCTTCCGGACGACGCCAAGGAGTTGAAGATTACCTATGAATTCAAGACGGAGGGATAGCCGACGATTCGCCTGGCTATTGGTTGGCCTGGGGCTGTTTACGGCTCCCGCGCTGGCGCACTTTCCCATCCCACCCAAAAAAGGCGAAGTTGGCAAAAGAGCGATGCAAACGGTTGTCCCGGATTTCTATCTCGTGGATCAGGATGGCAACCGCTTTCAATTTGCGAAGGCGCGCGGAAAGTTGGTTTTGGTCACGTTCATCTTCACCACTTGTCCTGACGTTTGCCCGTTTTTGACGGCTAAATTCGCCGCTGTCGAACGGGCGCTAAAAGAAAAAAAACGCACCGATTATTTACTTCTTAGCATTACCACAGACCCGGAGCGGGATACTCCAAACGTGCTTAGATCGTACGCCGACCGCTACAACGCCGACTTCCGTCACTGGCTATTTCTCACCGGCTCACGAAAAGAGCTAACAAAAGTGTGGGATGGATTCGGGGTCGCAGTGCGAAAATCGGGCGGAGAAATTCAACACACGGCGCTCACCACTGTCATCGACCCCCAGGGAGTCCGGCAATTCGATTACTACACTGATAAGTGGGAAGAGAGAGAGATCCTCAAGGACATCGCTGCTATTTCTCCGCAGCGCCGATGACAGTTGTTTTTCCTTGATCGAGCTCTTTCTTTCTCGCCGGGTCTCTTGCCTTTGCGGCGGTCGCGGCCGGGCAAAGCCAAGGAATTCTGGAAGTGCGCGTCAAAGATCACCGTGACGCAAGCGGCGATTTCGCGAAGCTGATCCTGAATAGGGCTGGCGTGCGGATTAGCCCGAAACCAGCAAAATGGCTGGAAGTTAGGAATTTCTCCCGGCTCCATGGACAAGACGAAGTATGCCCGCAGAGGGAGTGTCCGCCTTTTCGCGGCAGCATCGATGTTGCATCGTTCGACGCCATTCATCTTAAGCTCAACGAAGTCAGTCGCGAACAAAGCCGGCGTAATGCTCAAATCAAAAAGATGATTGGACCCATCAAGCTTCCCTTCGAGGCCCGCGCCCCAAGGCGAGACCCCGATTGTTCTCGTTGTGTTGGATGTCCGATCACCCACCGAGAGGCTACAAACTCAGCGTAAGGGTTACGAGCTCTACACAAACGGTAAATTAGTGGAAGCCATACCGCCCCGCTAGCAACGGCAGACCCACTTCGAGGTAAGTCAAATTTGGGCTAGGAGTCTGCGCGGCAGAAAATTTTGTTGCACATAAGCCGTAAGCGAGTATAACCGAGGGAAGTCTGATGAGAAAGGTTTAAGTGATGCCGACTTCTTTCCTTCCCTACGAGCCGAAGCAGGATTTTTTGCTGCCGCCTTCGGTTTCGGAATGGTTGCCTGAGGATCACTTGGTTTATTTTGTGAGCGAAATCATCGATCGGCTGGACTTGCAGATATTTTATGCCCGTTATGAAGGGGATGGGCGGCGTAACCAGCCGTTTGATCCCGCGATGGTGGTGAAGGTTTTGGTGTACGGGTATGCCACGGGAGTATTCTCTTCGCGCAAGCTGGCAAGAAAGCTGTTCGAGGATGTCGCTTTCGGATACTGGGGGCGGGCAATTTTCCCTCGCATCGAACGATCTGTGATTTTAGGCTTCGGCATTTGCCCGAGCTTAAAGAGTTGTTTGTGCAGGTAGCGGTGCTGGCAAGAGAGTTGGGGATGGTGAAGCTTGGGACCATAGCGTTGGATGGCACCAAGATTAAGGCCAATGCGAGCAAGCACAAGGCGATGAGCTATGGGCGCATGAAGGAGCAGGAGCAAAAACTTAAGCAGGAGATCGAAGCGCTCTTGGAGCGCGCGCGCATCATCGATGCCCAAGAGGATGCGCGTTTGGGTGTGGATCAAGCAGCAGAGGAACAGTTGCCTTTGGAGCTTCGAAGACGCGAGGAACGTTTGGCCAAGATCGAGGCGGCCAAGGCACGCTTGGAAGCCCGCCAAGCCGAAGCCGATCGGGAGCGGGGGCGCCACCCCGATGATCAACAACGCCGGGGCGGTGGAGCCGGGCGGCCGTT
>DASQUN010000227.1:0-4024 GCA_035641275.1 Candidatus Udaeobacter sp.
ATTGAATTCGCCGTGTTGCGACGAGACCGCTGTCGCAGATAGAAGCCTGGTAAGGCACCACCGCGGAGCATTGCTCAATGCGGCTTTACTTCGAGAGCAAATAATTTTCTTGACGTTTTGCCGTTTTTGAGTACCCTAGGCATCAAAGGATTCAAGGGTTTGCATCGAGCCATCGCTCAAATTCTTGATCTCGTGCCGCGAAGCGATTGGGGCCTGCCTTTCCTTAGCCAAACTCGCCAACGTCGGGATTTTTCTGCTAGACCATCGATCAACCCCATCTCCAATCCCTGCAACTATTCGAAATTGTCAAACTCATGATCGAACAGGCCTCCGGCTTCCACGCGCGTGCTTTGCGAGTCATCGGTCAAGACCTCGCCGACCTAATGCCGGAAAACTTGGCGATCGAACTTCATGGCAACGAATTCGTTGCCAATGGACTCTGCACCAAAAGTAGAATCAAAGACCAGAGCTCAACGACTCCCTGGGGGAGTCTCAAAAAACTGTTCGACAAACTCGCAGCGATCATTAGGGCTCCCACCCGCGAACCTGACTTGGAATTTGTTCCGTTCAGCCGCACGTACAACGCAGATGACATCGACCGCATGGACCGCCAGGGAACCAATCGCCGCGGCGTGGCCAATGGCATCCCCGATATTTATACCCTTGGCGAAAGATTGCGCACCATCGGGAAAGTCATCGATGCCCAGAACGGCCGCATCGTCAGAATCTTCAAAGACCTGTATCAAATCATCTTCGAATACCAAGACGCGCAAGGCAGTTCGCGGAAAGAAGAGATGAGCAACACAGAATTGTACCAGTTGCAGCAGCGTTACGCCGCGTCCCGCCGCGGAGCGAATCCGGAGGGATAGAGAGCGCGTGGCCGGCTGATTGGCAGAGCCACAGCGGGAATTTCTTTTACCAACCGGTCGCTCCTGTCAAGCATACGAAGCAGCCCACCATCTTCCTTTCTTGGCTACGGCAGTCGCAATTTTGGGTCGAGGGCGTCGCGCAGCGAATCGCCAAAAAGGTTGAAAGCGAAAACCGAAAGACTAATGGCGAGCCCAGGGTAGATCGCCATCCACGGCGCGCGTTCGGCGAACTCGACGGCGGCGCCTCGCAGCATAAGACCCCAGGCTGCTTGTGGTTCCGCTACGCCGAGACCGAGGAAGGAAAGGGAGGCCTCCAAAAGGATCGCCTGACCGAGAAATGCCGTTAGCATGATTAAGTAGGGCGCCATCACATTGGGCATCAAGTGGCGGAAAATGATACGCAACGGACCGAAACCAAGAGCGCGCGCAGCTTCAACAAACGGCATCTCACGCAAAGCGAGGGCGCTGCTGCGCACGACCAGAGCGCAACGCGGCACCATGGGAACCGTGATGGCGAAAATCACATTGGTCATGCCGGAGCCCAGCAATGAAACAACCACCAGCGCCAAAATGACCAATGGAAACGACAAAAGCAGATCCATGAAACGTTGGAGCAGGAGATCGATCTTGCCTCCGAAATAGGCGCTGGTTACGCCGATGAGCGCTCCAAGGGTCGCCCCAAGGAAGGAAGACGCAAAGCCGATCCATAAAGCAGTCCGCGAGCCGTAGATGATACGGCTGAATACGTCTCGACCGAAAGAGTCCGTTCCGAGCCAGTGAATTGAGCTCGGTGCTTGAAGCATTCTTGCGTAATCCGTCGCTAATGGATCGTACGGTGAAACGAGCCCGGCAAGGAGAGCAGCCGCAATCATTATGCCGATAATGGCCGCCCCGACTGCTCCTAACGGCCGCTGATGGGTGAAGCGGAAAGATGCCTCGAGCCATCGATCGAGGCGAGAGACCACCGGACGCGTCCCGTTCTGAACGCTAGTTCTTGCCATGCTGCAGCTCGTTCAAAGCTTCATGTGGTTTATGGTCTGACGTCTTGAACCACTTGAACGTTTTGAACCAATTGAATCCCTTCCCATCCTTGTCTTCGTTCATCGATAGCGGATCCGTGGATCCAAATAGGCATTTATTAAATCAATGAGAAAATTTACGAAGATAAAAACAAATGAAGTGAGCAAAACCAGACTTTGGACCATCGTGTAGTCGCGCTGGCTGATCGCTTCGACGAAGAGCTTGCCGATGCCGTTCAAGTTGAATACCTGTTCGGTCACGACTAGACCGCCGACGAGAAACGCAAACTCAATCCCGATTACGGTAATCACCGGAAGCAGCGCGTTTTTGAGCGCATGACGGATCAGCACCGCCCGTTCCCAGAGCCCCTTGGCGCGGGCTGTGCGGATGTAGTCCTCCCGCAGAACCTCCAAGACCGCCGAACGCGTCATGCGTGTTGCGACAGCGGAGTACCGATAACCGACGGCTAAGGCGGGCCAGATGAGCTGCGTAAGGTTCGCCTTGGGATCGACCCAGAACGAAGTAAAGGTTAACGGGGGCAGCCAACGAAAATAAATGACAAAAGCGAGAATGATGACGATGCCGAGCCAGAAAGACGGGATCGCCAGCCCGGCGATCGAGAAAATCCGCACGAAGTAATCGATCCACGTGTCTTGTTTCACCGCTGCCAGTGTCCCAAGCGGAATCGATATCAGGACCGCGATAAACGTCGCCATCAAGGCCAGCTCGATACTCAACTCAAGTCGAATAGCAATCTCGTGAGTAATGGGCTGGCCCGTCCACATGGAGGTGCCGAAGTCCAGCCGAGGGATACCGACCATCCAGGTGATGAACTGCTTCCAGACAGGTTGATCTAAGCCTAATCGCGCGCGTTCGCGGTCAAGCGCCTCCTTCGGCGCATAGGATCCGGTACCGGCATATTTGAGCTCGACAATGTCTCCCGGCACCACGCGCAGGAGAAAAAAAATCAAAACGGCGACCCCGAACAGAGTCGGGATCATCAGTAGCAAACGTTTGAGAACGTAGTGACCCAATTTATTTACAGGGTCGAGGATGGAGGATCGATGATTGAGGATGGCGGATCGGGCAGGGTGCTATTCTCCATCCGCGATCTTCGATCCTCGGCCTTCTTCCGTCATCGCCTACCGCGCGATCCAGATGTCTCTTAGATCCTGGTTGACGTAGTGACTCGGAGTGATCTTCCAGCCTTTTAGTTTAACCGAATGCGGCACGATGCGCTGCCACCAGAGGGTGGGCGGAAACTGATAGGCCTTCTCATCGATAACACGTCTCTCGAATTGCCTTAACAGCTTCAGGCGTTCTTTCGGGTCCGTGCTTCGGCTCTGCTTGTCATACAACTCATCCAACACGCTGTCTTTGTATCGCGCGTAATTGACCGGACTCTTGTCGCTGCTCACAAACTTGAAGAGCTGCAGATCCGGGTCGTCCATGAAATCGCAGGAGAAATCGATACCGGCCTCGTAGTTGCCCTGGCGAAAATCATTGAAGTAAGCTCCTTCTTCCTGCTGGACATGATTGACGTTGAGGCCGATCTGACGCCACTGGTCAATGACGTAGACCCCGGTGACTTCGTAAGGCTCTCGGACATTGCGGTTCTTGAGCGTGAAGGAAAACCCCTCAGGCACTCCGGCTTCTTTCAGCAATTTTCTCGCTTCGGTGCGCGAAGCCTCGATGTTCTTTCCGAATCCGGCGAGCTTGACAAGCTCGGATTCCGCTATGGCAAACTCGGAACCGGGACGAAAAAGCCCGCCTACGTGCTTCATCAGGGAGATCTGCGACAGGGCCTTCGAAGCTCCCCATCGATCGATAGCGAGAGTCAGAGCGCGCCGGACCCGCACGTCGTCGAACGGTTTCTTCTCGTTATTGAGAGTCACGGTAAGATTACAGACCCAGGGACTCTCCTGGACGACGACTTGATTCCCGGCGGTCTTGACGATGTCATCGCGGGCCGCCGGATTGAAGCCACGGAATTCGACCAGCGCTTGCCCGCTGCGCACCGCGGCGACCCTCGGCGCCGTGTCCCGGATGAAGACTGCTTTGAAGCCGTCGAGATAGGGCCGTCCTTTCATGAAGTAATTCGGATTCTTCTTTCCCACCCAGTGAGAGCCCGCCAC
>DASQUN010000228.1:0-3003 GCA_035641275.1 Candidatus Udaeobacter sp.
CCGGATTGAATTTTCCTACCGAATTGTTCAACAAGAACGGCGCCGTGGACCAGAGACTGATCAATGACGGGACCCGCGTGTAACCGCGGCCGCCGGCCGGCAATGGGTATTCCCAGGGAGTTCCATCGATGGGGTTGTGAACGGTGAGCTTTCCGGCGGAAGGCAAATCCTTATAGGTTTGCGATGAGAAGTTATCCCAGATATTTCCGCCGATGGCGTTGGTCGCTAGCGGACTACAAGCGTTGGTCTGCAACAGGGTAACCGGTATGCGGCGCTCCGTGGACAAATAATTGTCCGTGAGAAAGTCATCCGCCATGACCAGCGTAATCATCCTCTGCTTGAATTGATCGCTCTTGGTCCAGGCCCAATACTGGTCCCAGTTGGAACTGTCTACATGGGCAGGCGCCTCGGGAATTTTGCTGGAGTGACAACGGCCGCAGTATTGGGCGAACGCGACCTTGCCCCGCTCCAGTATGGCCTTATCCTGGGTCAGATGCTGGTCACCTCCAGGCGCATCCTTGAGAAGATCGGGCCTCGCGGTCTTGAGAAAAAACAACGCGACATCCGCGGTCTGAGCCACGGTTGCATTCCAGTAGCTCGAGCTTTTCTCAGCGTCCTCGATTTTGATCGGCGTGATCTTTTTGCCGCCGACCAACGCATTAAAGTGGAGCAGCCACTCTTCGCTGAAGAGTCCGATATTGATGAAGACACGATTGAGAGCGCCAAGCACGCCCGCCGAGTCGGAGCCGTCTTTGAGAATGCGCGGCGTCATCACCGTGTCCGGCGCTCTATAGAATTGAGAAAGCGCGGCGGTCTGGGGAAAATCCTGGAACTGCTTGTTCTTGAGTCCGCCGCCGGCCAGTTTTTCCTGACCCCACCGTAGGGCCGGCGCCAGCCGCGGTCCGATACTGTAAACGGCGTTCATCGTGCGCGGGTTGTTAATGTAGTCGCTTGAAATAAACGAAGTATCCAATGTCCCCGGCAGAGACGTGTGTAACAGCTGGTAAACGAAACTCGACTCGTCTTTCTCCCAGAAAAGGATCCGGTCCACCCAGAAGTATTGCGCCCCCGGATTCGAGTTCAAATTCTCCCATTTGGGACTTTCCGGATCCTCGGGTGGTTTGACCGGGCTCGGGCCGACATGGCAAAAGCCGCAGCTCATACCGACGCGATACGGACGGATCAGGTTCTTGTCGTTGTAATAACTCGGCTCGGTGTAGAATTTTTCCGCGTTCCATTTCTTCGCTGCCGCCTCATCGAAATCCGGGTTAGGAAACAGACGCAAACCGACGATCCCCGTCGCATAACCATAGTAAGATCCCACCGGCATATTTTTCCCGCGCGCGCCGATTCTCACGCCGGGATACTTCTGCTCGTTCTCAAAGGGATCCGGAGCACACTCCTTTGTACGCGTGTCCAGCCACAAACCGAAACGATCAGCGCGCGGTCCCTTAGGTTTTTCAAAGCAGGGTTCGTTCACCAGGCCGAGGTATTTCCAGCGAGTGTCACGGCTTAGGTGCTTGATGTTCGGATGCGACGAGAGAATTTTCACAAAATCCACCGCGCCGAAGCTCTTGTTTACGAGATGATCCCAGAACCGATCGTTGCCGCCGGTCCAAACGATCCAATTGTTGCGGCCCCTTACTTCGTTAGCCGTGAGTTGCGCGGCGCCGTCCATTTCTTTGAAATAATCTTCATCGGCCGCCGGAAAGCTCTCGGCTTTGCGGCCCACGGTCAGGGCTTCGTCCAAAACCGTTCCGGGTTCCGGCGACTTCTTGCCGCATCCGCCAACGCCGAGTGAAATCACCAGGGCAATCGCCACGCTCCAGGCTTCTTGGCATTTCATGGGTGCTCCTCCTCAGCAGAACCGCTCTGTTAGCGATGGTTGTTTCAATTTCTGCGTGATCGATATTACAGCCAATCGTCGATCTGTTTTCACCCCGCCGTGCGGGATTCGTGATCAAATAGTCACAGGGTTTTGAGATATTCGATCAGCGCCTCCTTCTCGGCGGCAGGCAATTGCGTGCCGTATTCGTGCCCTCGATTGCTGCTGGCGCGCTCGCCGGCGTTGAACTTTGTGCCTACGCGCTGGGCTTCCTCACCTTGCGTGACAAATCCGACGTCGACCGGATCATAGACATTATAGCCGCGAAAGAACACTTTGGGACGCTCGGCGACGGGGTTGAGGAGATCCCGCAGGGTCGGCACCGAGCCATTGTGTAGATAGGGCGCCCGCAGCCAGATGCCGTCCAGAAACGCGGCGATATAACCGCTCGGTTCGTTCTCAACCAGGCCGCGGCGCTCGATGCCAAAGCTGCGGACGACTTTGTTCGACTCGATCGCCGCCTGCTTGCTCCAGGTGCCGAGCCGCTCGGAATCGGTGCCGACTTCGCTCACGGGCACGCGCGTGCCGGTGCGTTCGCTCGCGTGGCAGCTCGCGCAGTTCCGATCGAAGACCGCCCGGCCACCCTCGGCTCGCGTCTGATCGATCGAGAAGGGATATTTGGGCGCCGGCAGCTCGCCTAGATATTTTTCCAGCCACGCGACCTGCTCCAGGAAGTCCTGCATATCGTGGGGCGCGGCGCCGAGCAGCCCGAGCGCGGAGTCAATGATCACCGAACGCGCGTCGTGACTGTCGCCGGCGAGATTCATGAGCATGCCTTTTTCGGGTTTGTACTTCTTGAGATTCCAGACCGACGGCATGTCGGTGGGACCGATGCTGTTGTCCATGTCGGAACCGATCAGGAAGTATTTGGTGAGGTTCATAGCATCATCCCGCCCCCGGCCCCACAAGGGAAAATCCTTATGATAGACCCATGCGAACTGCTTCTCCCGCTCCAGCAGTCGCTTTTTGGTGATGGGAATTAGAAGGTAGCGATAGATCATCCGATCAAGCCAGGAAAGTTTGTAGACGAGGTCGATCTCGCCCAGGATCTCGTCAGCGTTGAACCGCGGATCCTTGGCGCAATCTACGACGAAACGAAAGAACGCCTGCAAATTAAG
>DASQUN010000229.1:0-3841 GCA_035641275.1 Candidatus Udaeobacter sp.
CGGCTTGCCCGGACACCGCTATCGCGAGGCGCAGCATCCGTGTCACCCACCACCACCCGCACCCGATCTACTGGAACCCGCATCTCTTCGGCAACGAGCTGGCGCAAAATCGTGTGCGTGCCCGATCCCTGATCGATCGTCGGGCTGAGGACCGTGAATGTGCCATCCGGTTCTGCGGTGAGAACCACTCCAGTATCGCCGCCGCTGATGTGCCGTCCGGAAAGAGCGATACCGCGGCCCCGGTTACCACCAGATTTGCCCTTATTCCAATCAGCCGCGTCCAAGGCCGCCTTCAGCACTTCGCGGAAACGCACGTTGTAAAGACGATGGCCAACGGCATCCTCCTCGCCTTCGGCGAGGAAGTTTTTCAGGCGAAACTCGCCCGGGTCCATGCCCAACTCTCGCGCAATGAGGTCGGTGTGTGAGTCTACCGCAAAAGCCATCGCCACCGCCCCCGGACTCCGGTAGTAGCCTCCTGGAACGGTGTTCGTGTAAACCTGCAGGAACTCGAACGCGGCATTCGCAACTCGATACTGTCCGCCGACGTAATGCCACGTGGCCAGCGAAGAGTTCGATTTCAACGCGCCGTAGGCGCCACTGGCGTGCACCGCCCGCATCGAGCGTGCGACGATGCTGCCGTCTCGCTTGACGCCACTCCGGATGGTGATCACCGTCGGATGGGCGGGATTGCTCGCCGTCAGTTCCTCGGCATAACTCGATACGATCTTCACCGGTTTCCCTGCCTTCTGCGCGAGAAAGTACGCAATGGGCAGGTCTATGGCGTCGCCTTTGCCGCCGAACTCGCCGCCGACGTTGATCGCGTTGACGCGAATGCACTCTTCGGGCAAAAGCAGGGCCTTGGCCATCTGGCTGCGAACCCCAAACGGATTCTTCGCGGAGACCCAAACTGGGATCCGCCCGTCCGCGTCGATGGCGACGATACCGGCGTGCGGCTCGAGATAGCCCTGGTGCCGCCCAGGGATTCGAAACGTATGCTGCAAAATCACATCCGCTTCCCGAAAGCCCTGCTCCACATCGCCCTTGCGCCAGGCGAGACGGGTCAGTCCGTTGCGCACGTCGAGCGCAAGTTTGTCTTTGGGTGCGCCGTCGTAGGCCGAAACATCTTCGTGGAGACACGGAGCGCTAGACCGCATCGCTTCCAGCGGATCGAAGACCGCTGACAATTCTTCGTAATCCACATCGATTAGACCCAAAGCTGCTTCAGCCACGTCCGGTGTATCTGCGGCGACCGCGGCAACGCGGTCACCAATAAACCGCACCACATCCCAACAGAGAACCGGCATATCCCGGATCTGCTTGCCGATGAGATGGCCGGGAATCTCGGGCCCGGTCACGATGGCCCTCACGCCCGGTACTCGCTGGGCTTTGGAAACATCGATGCGGCGAATCCGCGCATGCGGGTGCGGGCTGCGGAGGATTTTGGCCCATAGGATCCCTGGCAAAGCGACGTCGGCGGCATAGAGGGTCCGACCGCTGACTTTCTCCGGGCCTTCCGCGCGCGGAATCGGCGCACCAACGACTTTGAATTCAGTCGCGTTTTTTTTCTTCATAACTGTTGGAGCCCGAAGCTCAATCCCGGCTTTCATACTCTCGGGCCAACTGCGCGCGCAACGCTCGATAGGACGAGAGACCGAACTTCGCTTCTATCTCTTCTCGCCAGATCGCGTCCAGCTCCTGGCTCACTTCCTCCGGAAGCTCAAGCCAATGGTCACCCACCCGGCCGGTTCGGACTTTAGACGACTCCCCACCCGGCGGTATACCCCGGGAGGCGTTACGCGCCTCACGCACCAGGTGATCATCGAACTGTCTTCTATGTGCGCGCATGAATTCGACCGACGATTGCCTGACGACGATGTCCAGCAAATCTTCGTCGAGCTCGCAGTCGATAAAGCGCGCTATCCTCCGGATCGTTGGTCGCAAGTCTGCCTGCATATCTTCATAGCAGAACATTAACACTTCGGATCTGTGACGTTGCTGCCACCACGAGGCAAGGTGACGCCAATACCGCCGCCCGGTTTCTCGCGGCATAAAAAATTCCTTCGCAAAGTCTTCGATGGGTATCGTCCCCGGTTCAAACCGCCAGCCTTCGTGAAAATGGTAAACCGAGACCAGAACATCTTTTGGATCGCGGAGCGCATAAATGTATCGCGCGCCCTTCGGGACTTCGTTCCAGGCCAGGTGAGTCTTAAAGGCTCGGGGGTCGGCCGCTTGTGGAGCCTCCAGGTCGATGCCAAGGTCGAATGCTAGTTCGATCCAAGGAACCACCGCCGTGATTTCGTCAAAATCCATCGACCCTCGGGTCCTGAGCCCGTGCACGATCTGTTGTAGCCAAGTCGTGCCGCACTTCGGATAGGTGGCGATCAAAATATCTTTCGGTCCCGGCCGAAAGGTCATGCCGGCGCGGAGACTTTCCTCGCTCGCCAGAGGCCCGCTGCGCTCGCGCAGCTCACCCACTGTCGTGGCCCGCTTCAGGCCGCTTACAGAGGACATTGCTGAATTACGCTCCGACTTCCACATGAACTAAGAACGATCATCATTTTCTATTTTTTCTCTAGTGTACCGTCGCAGACGTTCGTCAAAAGTCAGTGGTCTCCCGACCGCGAAAGCAGGTATCGAGAACTATTTTTTAGTTTCCGGGATTCCAAGCTCTCACTCGCTATCGCCAGCTTGGCCGGAATGACGTTCGCATTATTCAACGAACTCAAGAGAGTATCAATCAACTCGCCTGCACGAAGGGCGCTCGCAAACGTGGCCGTCACAAGGCCATTCATTTGCCGGGGGTTCGATTTTCTCTTATCTGCTGCTAGACTGATGACATGGAATGGCAAGAGAACTTGATCTATACCCCGTCCCAAATTCACGATTTGATTCTAAGAACAAAAAGCATTGCCGTGCTGGGCATCAAGACTGAAGGGCAAGCGGACCAGCCCGCTTTTTATGTCCCCCAATACCTTGCCACAGCGGGTTTCCGCGTCATTCCCGTTCCCGTTTATTATCCCGAGGCGACCGTGATTCTTGGCCAACCGGTTTACCGTCGGTTGATCGATATCCCTGGAGATATCGATCTGGTGGATGTCTTCCGCCGATCGCAGGATATCAACGGCCATGTTGAAGACATTCTAACCAAGAAACCTAAGGCGATCTGGTTTCAGTCCGGCATCCGCAACGATAAGGTCGCCGAACAACTCGCGAAAGCGGGCATCAAAGTCGTGCAGGACCGCTGCTTAATGGTCGAGCATAGAAGAACCGCGCACAGCTGAGCGCGTTCCAGAGCTTTCCAGAGCGAGTATCTGGAAATGACCGGGGCGGCCCGTAGGATCCGATGCGACGTCGCGCGCAAGGATCAGAACCGGTTACGCCGCCCGTCGGAGCGCAAGCAATTGCCTGGCGATGAAGGCCTTGATCATCTCGTAGGCGTGGTCGGTCTGCGGTCCCGGATTGGCGACCCAGCGATGCTCGCAGCCTCTGAAGATCTCCAAATCGCATTGGCCGCCGGCCGCCCGGTAAGTAGCGGCGAAGCGCTCTTGCACCGCGGGCAATACGTTGTCGTCCAATTCGCCTTGCAGGATAAACAGCGGCGGCAGTGAAACCGGCTCGCCGCGCTCCAGGATCAGCTGCGGATTGCCTTCAAAAATGGTCTCCCACGGATTGAAATACACTTTGCTATTTTGGATCATTTCCTCCCACTGCCTTTTCTCTGCCTGCTGGAAGCGGGCGAAAGGATCGCTTACCGGCGAGCGCGCGACGACGTAAGCCAGCGTTGCGTCGAGGTTCGGCGCCTCCGGCAGCGGATGGGCGTTATAGCGCGGTTCTTTGGGGC
>DASQUN010000230.1:0-10183 GCA_035641275.1 Candidatus Udaeobacter sp.
AAATCCGCCAACTTTTTGTTCACCAAATCGTTCTCGATGACCGTGCCGGTCGAAGCGACTTGCGCGTCCACTTCGCCGCGCGCGAAAGCGACATCAAGATCTTCGTTTTCGTATCCCGGAATGATTCTCGGCTCTTTCATATCGAGCAGGTAGGCAGTCAGGCGGCTGTGTATATACCCGGTATGGCCCACCGGAGCGCTGCCGATACGGACTCCTGGGGCCGCGCGGAGTTTGGCCAAACTGTTGAGACCCGCCTCCTTACGCGTATTGAAGAGATAGTACAGCATGTGTTCGGTCGTGCCGAGGTAAATGAGCTTATCGACATCGTACTGAACGCCGGACTCCCCGAGGACGGCATAGGGCACGATGCTGCTGGAAATACGGAACAAAGTGAGTCCGTCGGGACGAGCGGTGTTGTAAAGATGGTTGGCCGCCTTTCGGCCGCCGCCCCCGGGCATATATTGAAAAGTGATGGTCGGATTTCCAGGAATGTGTTTGGCGAGGACCGATGCCAGGGCTTTAGCGCGCACGTCACCCATCCCGCCAGGACCGGCACCAACGATGAGAGTAATCGTCTTTCCCTGGTAAAACGGCGCCTGGGAAAAAGCCGGGCCGACAAACACTGCCAACACAGCCGGCAACAGATAAAAGAAACTGAGGCCGAAAGCGCGCTTGGATTGAAACTGCCGCATAAAAACCTCCTTCAGTAGGGACAAGCTTCCGAATAAATAAAATCGACTCGATGGTAGACCCATAGGCGGATTCGCAATTTAGGTCAAGAAGAGAGAGGACAGGATCGCTCAAGCCTAGACTTCGAATGATCCTAGATCGCCTCCACGGATAACGTATTCGTGAGGGCAATCCTCGAAGATGTCGTTTTTCTCCACGGCAGTTTCAGAAGCTGGCGCAGCCACGCTGCTGTTTTTCCGTCCATTGTCCGTTCGTACGGACCAGTCTCATGGGCCGACAATGAAGACGGCAGGGGAGACAGCGAATCGCTTCGCCAAGCGGCGAATCTGTCGAATGTTGAGTTCGCGTTCGCCGGAGAGGATTTCTGACACGACACCCTGACTTCCGATCTCCGGCAGTTGGGACTGCGTCAGACCGTGCGCTTCCATGAGTAATCGCAGGACCTCCGGCCCTGTTGCCTCGGGGATTCTGGCATGGGCCTCTTCATAGCTATGGATGAACACAGCCAGCGCCTCGGCCAGCTCGGCCAGGGGGTGGGCTTCGTTTTGGCCGATTTCATCGACTATCTCATCAAGAATGGCCACGGCCTTTCGATAGTCTTTCTCAGAGCGCAGAACGCCGAGCGGAATGAAGCGACGAAGCCGCCGATAAGCGGCGTGGGTTTCGCGGACGAAGGTGGCGGACATGGCTATTTCCTCCAATGGCCCCGGCTGTACTCCGCATGGGTGAGCACATGCCGGATATAGACCTTTTTGCGGTTGTAGTGAATGGCAACAACCAACCGATATTTGTTCCCCGCGATATTGAAGACGGTAAATTTTCCCACTTGGTCTGCGGAGGGGAACGTGATCCTCAATTCGGCGAAAGAGGCATAGGCGGTTTTACTGACGATGGTATACCAATGATTTAGCGGAACCCGCGCATCGGGATGCTTGCGGGCGAACTCGATCAACCTTTTTCGCGTGATGATATGCAGACCGTCGAATGTTATCTCGATTTGAGATAGCGGTCAAGGTTGGATTTGTGAAGCTTACTGTCTGATGGTTAACCAGGAACTCACTCTAGATTTCCATTCCAATCCCGGCGCTCCGCGCTTTGTCGTGTGCCAATCGCGCCAGAGCCATGAAGCCCACTCCCTGATCGCTGTTTTGTTTGAATAGCGTGATCTGCTTTGCGCTTGTGCGACCGGTTACCTTTCGAGCTAAAAGAGCGCTTAAATCTTTTATGTCTTCCCATTGAAGCAACCCTTTGCCGATCGGCTCTACGAAATCTCCCTGCTCATCGTGAATACCCTGCTGTCGCAACGTCGCGATAATGACGTCGGCGCGAGTAAGCACTTCATCGTCCAACTCGCGTCTTGGACGACTGAGGAGTCCTTCCTGCAAAAGCTCTTTATTGCTACCCACTATCGACGTTACATGCTGTCCTTCTTCCAACCAATCGCCATAGAACACCGGAACATTGCTGCCCGTCGCACAGATAATCAAGTCAGAGCCGAAGGCAGCGTCCCGCGAGTCATTAACCGGAATCAGTTCGGCCTCCACATGAGGTTGCATGAGCCCACAAAACGCTTTGCGGTTCTCCGGGTTTCGACTGAACACCTTGATCTTCTGGATCGGCCGCAGTGTACAGATGACTTTTAGATGACGCCGAGCCTGCCGGCCCGTGCCGTAGAGACCCAAAACCCGGCAATCTTCGCGTGCCAAGTGTTTTGTTCCCACCGCGCTGGTGATGGCCGTCTCGGTAGCAATGTCGTTGTCGTCAAAGTCGTAGAGGGGTATCGAACCGACGATGATTGTCAGTAGTGCCGCTGTTTCGCCGTCGTAAGCCATGTAGACGCGTTTGCCCGCAGCGGCGTAGGTCTGATCGTCGTTCGTATAGCGATGGCGTTCGTAGTGAATGAAGGTACCGGCAACGCTTAAGTCGACGCAGCCGCCGGAGTGGATGTTAAGGCGCCGGTCACCGGCCATCATGCGCTGGCGTGGCAGACTGAAGTGGGGATGCTTTGCCTGATCGCGAAAGCCATTCTCCACCGCGTCTATCGCCTCCTCAATTGAAATAAGTCCTTTGATTTCTTCCGCTTTGAGTAGTAGTGCCATAGTCGTCCCTCTCCCGAAGAAGCTAAAGATACTGTCTTTCAATGTCTAACTTCAATGATCGTGTGCTTTCGGCCTCTGCTTGACACGCGAGCAAGCATTCCATAGCTTCGTCTCGGATTGAGATCGGAGCATTGCCAGCCGGTCACTAGAGCCGATGGCGAACTTTCACACCGACGTTAGATATGAAACTCAACCGTAGCCTTTTGCTGAGGCAGAGTATCGGGGTGGGCATCGTCGCTCTCTGGGCGACGTTCTCCCATGCGCAAGAACGGCCAACCATTCTCGCCGGCCATGGAACTCTTTCCGGATCGATACTGCCGCTCTGGGTGGCGGCCGAGGCGAAGCTTTTCGACAAGCACGGCCTGCAGGTCAGACCGATTTACTTGCCCCGCGCGGCCGGCAGGGCCGCTCTCGTGAGCGGCGATATCCAAGTCTATTTTTCCGCCGGTCCCCCTCTGGTGCAGATGCGTCTGTCAGGCAGCGACGTCGCCGTCACATCTTGTGTGGTCCACAAGCTCACGTCGAAGCTCATGGTGATTCCCAGCATCCAAAGAGTCGCGGACCTGCGCGGCAAGATGGTGGCTGTGGCCAACCCAGGCTCCGCCAGCGATTTCGCAGCCAAGCTTTTTATCGCCCGCCAGGGCATGAAGGCCGGGCAGGATCTTTCCATTACGTACAGCGGTTCGACGAGCGCTGCGTTTGCCGCGCTCGTCAACGGCAGAGTGCACGGTATCTTCACGACAGCGCCGAATGATATGCAGGCGACGGCGGCGGGTTTTAAGTCGTTGCTCGAATTAGGCGATCTGAACATCCCGTATGCCGGGAATTGCACCGCGGTAATGCGCCCTACCCTTGCAAAACAGCCGGCCCGGATGCGAAGCTTTGTCGCCGGCATCACGGAGGCGATCGCCTATATCAGCAGGCGGCCCACCGATGCCAAGGGCGTTTTGCAGAAGTATACCCGGGTTTCCGATAGCGCCATTTTGCAACACACCTACGACTCTGAGATTCAATATATGGAGCCAGTGCCGCATCCACCGGCCGAAGGGGTTAAGACCATTCTAGAACAATTAGGAGTATCGGGTCAGCCGGCCGAAACGTTTACCGCCGAGTTTATCGACAACCGGTTTATCAAGCAGCTCGGCGATGACGGCTTGCTCAGGCAGATTTATCCCGGCGGGATACCCTCGCGTTAGCCGTTTCTAACAACGCCCAAACGTCTCCGGGGTTGACCGCTTCCATAGAGAGGCTGTGTCACAATGTTTCAATTTCGGATTGTCATCCCGAGCGAACGCGAGGGATCTTAGACAGATTTCTCCCTCTGGTCGAAACAAGGATTTCTCGCTGCGCTCGAAATGACAGAAGAAGGGAATACGATGTTTCCGTATTGCGACACGGTCTCAGAAGGGAGAAGCTCCGCTTCGATCAAATCTTCTCTCTACTTCCAAGAGTTGGAACTTGGGATAGCTGAGGGCATTCTTCTAAGATGCCGCGAGAAAGCCGGACCGTAAGTCTCGGCAGTCGGCACAGCTCAGCGCCCCAACTCTTTCAGCGCCTCTTCCGCCAGCGATGATTCGACGACCATCTCGGGGGTGATATTTTTGGGGATCTGGTTGGCCGCCTTTTCGATATCGAGCAGCGTGTCCACTCCGTCCAGCGGGACGCGGCCGTCGCGGCTGTAAGCGTCGACCACGACGTCGTAAGACTCGCGCGCGAGCTTTTCGTCCATATGGAAGCGCTTACGAATCACGTCCGTGGTGCCCGCGGCGTTTCCGCGGATAAATCTCAGAGCTTCGATCTCCGCCTTCAGCAGTTTTTTGATTTGCGCGCGATTCCCTTTGATCCTGTCGACCGTGGTGCCGAGGCCCGAGAAGGGAATCGTTAAGATCTGCGCCGTATGGGCCAGCAGCGGAAAACCTTCGCGCTTGAGGATCACTGAGAAGGGCGGCGCGACCACGACCGAATCGACCCGGCCGATTTTAAACGCTTCGTACATGAGTTTCTCATCACCGATGGCAAGAATCTTGACGTCCTTATCGGGATCGAGGCCGTAGTGACGCAACGTCAACCGAGTGCTGACATAGTTGGTTCCGCCAATGGCGGTCACTCCGATGGTGGCCCCCTTGAGATCCTTAATGTTTTTGTATTTGTTATGCGCGGCAAAGCTGAAGAACGGCGCTTTGATGCTGGTCGAGATAGCTCGGACCGGCGCGCCTTTTGCGGCGGCGCGGATGATCGAGCCGATCAGCTGGACATAATCGATATCGCCGCTCAACAGCGCGGCCATGGCGACATTGGGTCTGATTTGTATCAGCTCAACGTCGACGCCGTGCTTGACATAGAATCCTCGGTCCTTGGCGACGAAGGGGACCAAAAACGCTAACGAGCTCGTGGCAATGGCGCTGCGAACCCTTTCCGTTCCGCTCTTGTCTTGTGCCCATCCAGCGACACTTGGCAACAACAGCGTCAGACAGAGGAAGGATCGAAGGAAGCAATGTCGTATCATCACTTGTTCAGTGGGCCCGCTGCAGAACTTCCTTGAGCAACGAACCATACTTCCTGTCGAGTCGATCTTTCAACTCATCGCTTACGGCGTTTACCGCTGGGAACTTGTCGCGCCATTCATAGGGCCGGGTGGCGTCGATGATCGCGCGCGAATTGAAGCCCTTTCGCTCCCTCGGAATGGCTGGATCAAGCGGCCCGCTCCAGGCCCGGCGGATGATGTCGATATTCTCAGGCTCGGAACGGGTTGCCATGGCCCAGATCACATCATCAGGGTTGTAGATGTCAATGTCATCATCCACGACGACGACATAACGGCCGAGATAGGCGCCGGCGCGGCATTGGCTTGCGATGACGGCGGCTTGTTTGGCGTGGCCCGGATAGCGCTGCTTGATCTTTACAATCGAAAAGAAGCGATAACCCGCTGGATGGAGCCAGACACCTTTGACATCGGGAACGCCGGCGTCGTCCAGCGCGTTCCATATGAGCGCCGAGCGCTGGATGGCACGATGAAATCCTTGATTGGCGGAAGGACGAAGCGGCGGCTCGCCGCAGAGAATCGGATGGTTTCGATAGTAAAGAGCCTTCACCCGCACCACCGGTTCCGGCCGCGTGTCGCTGGCGTAATAACCTGGCCACTCGCCGAAGGGACCTTCCGGCAGATTGTCGCCGGGCGCCATTTCTCCTTCGATCGCTATTTCGGAGTAGGCCGGAATTGGCAGGCCCGTGTGTGGTCCACGTACCAGTTGTATCGGCTCGTTGAGCACGCCGCCCGCGTAAGCGAACTCGCTCATTTTCACCGGCACGTCCGTGCAGCCTGAGATGAATAAAAGTGGATGATGGCCGAAGGACATCACGACAGGGCAGGGCTTTCCCATATCAAAATACTTTTTACGGTGCAGTCCGCCATGTTTTCCCGGCGAAATGTACAGTGCCACGGCGTCCGGTCCTTGGAGCATCACTCGATAAGTCCCGGCATTCACCCAGCCCTCTTCGGGATCTTGGGTGATGACGAGATCGTCCGTGCCGATGTAACGTCCGCCGTCCAATTCGTGCCATCGGGGTATGGGAAAAGCTTCTAAGTCGATATCCCTTTCGACTCGGTTCTCGAAAATTGGCGCGTCCTTAACATACTCCGGCTCCACCGGCTGAAAGTTGCGAACCTTGCGCCGCCACGCTTGGATGAATTCGGTTATGCCAAGCTTCGGATCATTCCCCATGGCGAGTGCAAGTCTCTCGATGCCATCGATCTGGCTGCAAAGAATCTGCATGTCCTGGCGCGCGTTCGGAATCTTTTCAAATAGCAGAGCCGGCGGATGCTTGCTCCGTTCCAGGATCATCTCGAGCAAGCCGCCCATATCCCTGTCCCACGGAATACCCTGGATACGGTGCAGTTGATTGATGGCCTCTACCTCGTCCATCCAGGCGCGTAGGTCATGATTGGCTAGATTCATTCACAGACTCCTTATGGGTCTCGCGTCTAGGGTCTCGAGTTTCGAGTTTGTCGTGAATGTGAACGCTGGACACGAGACGCCAGACCCGAGACTCGTTTTACCTCGCCAGTTCGACGGCGGCTCGATGCATGACTCCGTAGAGGTCGACGGAGGCGATGGCGCAATATTCCAATGAATAGCCTTCGCGGACGTCGGCGTAGCCGTCTTCCAAAATGCGCTGCATGACCATGCGATTGAAACTCCCGTGTCCCATGACGCCGTCGTCATGCTCTTTCAGATCGGCTTCTTCATGGGTCGAAAAATAAACCGCTTGTTGTCGGCTAAATCCATAGTGCGTGGTCAACGCTTTGAGCCAGGCCGCCGCCCAGTGACCGATGGGTTCCTCGGTCAGCATCGAGAACCACCATTCGGCGACCGTGCCTTCCCAGAGCAAAGCCCGTTTGAAGTCCAAAATCGCGCGGGCCTCGGGAAGCATCGGCTGGCGCAGAACCTCATCTCTACTGAGACCTAAAGCTTCGGCGGTTTGCAGCATCACGAGCACGTGACCGGGAGGCTTCGGGTGGACAAATTCATCGGCGATTTTCGCTCCAAGCGGACCCAGGAGATCCGGGTGGCGCTTAAAAAAGCCGATGTGCTTGTGATAGGAGGCGGCGATAAGCGTGTTGATCTCGACGGTGAAATTACCCCAATTTTTAAAGAAAAGCTGGACGGCCGACAGAGGCAGTTTCCCCTCAATGAACTGGCTCATGAAGGATCCGCGGGTGACACGCTCTTCCCAGCGCTGGATTACCTTCATGTTGAGCCCGTCGACGAAAGTTTTGGCTTCGTCCGGACTCATCTTTACGCCGAGCTTCGGCATTGCGCTGGTCATTGGCTGGATTCTTCCACCCTTACACTTTTGCTCTTCCGTCGGAGACTGTGCCACCAGGGTTGGGACCTCGGTTGTCATCCCGAGCGGACGCGAGGGATCTTAGCCAGATTTCTCCTCTCGTCGAAACAAGGATTTCTCGCTGCGCTCGAAATGACAGCAGAGGAATAGATGCCGGTTTCCGCTGTTGCACCCTCTCTCGAGGACAGGAAAGGCATCACGCTCGCTCAGGTTCTGTAGAGGTTGTCGATAAAACCGCTATCGTCGATGCGGCGCAGGAAATGGAAATCCCATAATGCCATCGGATCCGTCTTTTCGGCGGCTTTATCCTGCTCCACGGAAATTTCGTAAACGTTGCTGATGGCCGGGATAGAAGCGTAAGGCTTGGCCTGCAAGATCATCTTGAGCTCGTCATAAAGATGGGTGGCGGCCTCATCGTCCAGATCGCCCTCTTCGTTGTACTTCTCCTTGATAATTTTGATGGATTCGGCTCGGTGCGTTTTGAAATAAGCAATCCCCTCGCAAATGCCTCTGAGAAACTTGTCGATGATGTCCGGGTGTTTCTCGACGAAGGGCAGACCGGTGGAAACGGTGGTGAACCAAACCATCGGTAGAAACTCAACGTCAATTACTTTCATTCCCGCCCGGCGCGCCAAGAGATCGGCGGGCGGTGTGACAAAAGCCGCATCGGCGTTGCCGTCCCGCACCGCTTCCCAATGCGGTGTGTCACCGCGAAACCGCTCCAGCGTGCATTCTCCCAGCAAGCCGTGCTGCTTTATGAAGAGCCAGGTGTTGAGTCCGGGATGTTGGCCCTTGCTCGCAACCTTCTTCCCGCGCAAATCCGCGACCCGGTTGATGCCGGAGTCGGCCCGCACAACCATTCGGTGATTGAGCAGGCTCACGGTTTGCCCGAGGTAAACCCATTTATCGCCTCCGGGCCGTCTGATGTAAGGAGACAGGTGGTTGCCCCCGACGAACTCGACCGTGCCGCTGGCGACGTTTTTGTGCGAGTCTTCCGAGCTTATGAATTTGTTGTACTCGACTTGCAGCCCGTGTTTTTCCCAACTGCCGGATTCGCCGACGACGTGAAGAAAAGGCAAGTGGCTGTCGGAGCGATAGGGAAATTGTACTTTGTCCATGCTTCTGTCCTCCTTGCTGATCGATTATCGAATGGTTTATCAAGAGCGGGGATATCACCTTACTCTAAGCGAGACAACTGGACGAGATGGCGGCTCCACTTCTCCGCGATCTCCTTTCTCTTCTCAGCGCTGAATTTGTTCGAAAGGGGAAAGCGGTCTCGCCAGGTGAAGGGCTTACAGGCGTCGATCAGCATTCGGCTCATCGTGAAGTCGCCTCTGTCGCGTCTTTCCGGTGGCAGCCGCGGGTCAAGATCTGAACTCCAGGACTTAAGTGTCTGGATCGACTCTACGGGATCGACCCGCGTGCACATGGCCCAGATGACCTGTTTCAGATCCGCCGGATCGATGTCATCATCTACTGCAACGAAATAACGATACATGCTTGCGCCCGTATTGAGGCCCGCGACGGCAGTAAGCGCGTGCATCGCATGGCCGGGATAGCGCTGATGAAGAGCAACGACGACCATCAAGGTATGACAGTGGCACCAGATGCCTTCGACGTCTGAGACACCGGAGTGTTCCAGATGATCCCAGATCCGCGCGGCAAACAACGGAATTCCATAGCGCTCGGTAATCGGCAGGAGCGGCGGATTGCCAAGCAGAATCGGATCGTTGCGATGCATGATTCGTTGCACGCGAACGACGGTCTCTCTACCACTATGCGTGTAGTAGCCGGGCCACTCGCCAAAGGGGCCTTCCCTCTCCGATTCCTCTTCCGGCGGCGGGATCTCGCCTTCGAGAATGATTTCTGAGGTCGCAGGCACGGGTAGACCGCTCGACGGCAAACGGAGGACTTCCACCGGGGCGCCGCGCAACGCGCCGGCATAGTCGTATTCAGAAACTCCGATTTTGGCTGCCGACGGAGCGGCCAGCCAGGTTGCCGGCTCGCAGCCCAAGACAACGGCGACCGGGCAAGCACGATTCCTCTTCCAGTATTTCGTCGCGATTTGCCTGCCGTGTTTGTGTTCGATGATCCATAAGGTGACACGATTCTTGTCCACGACGCAGGCGCGATAGGTCCCGACGTTGATCCAGCCGCTATCGGGATCTCGGGTAATAACCATGTCCCCGGTACCGATGTAGCGGCCGCCGTCGTGCTCGTGCCATTTGGGAGCGGGAAAATTCTCCAGATCGACCCGCTCGCGTTCGAAGATGTTCTCGCTCACGGGTCCTGATGGAACTTCAGTCGGCGGAAAGGGTTTAAGCCCTCGGAGCTTCTCACGCCATGCTCTGAGAATCTCCAGCTTGGGAAGCTCTGTCGGAAGCCCGAGCGCCAGGGCAAATCGGCGCGGCGTGGCGAGCACGTTGGTCGCGATACGGAAGCCCTTTCGATAACCCGGGATATTATCAAAAAGGAGCAGCGGACCGTTTTGCTCAGCCATGAGCTCGGTTAGACAACCTATCTCCAGGTCCCAGTGAGCGCCGTCGATT
>DASQUN010000231.1:0-2438 GCA_035641275.1 Candidatus Udaeobacter sp.
TATCGAGCTTCACCTCCAATCCAGCTTTGGTGAAGGGCTGGACAACGTCGGCGCGCGCCACCGCGCGATCATCGCCGGCATCCTGGACGGCGGCGAGCTTTCAATCTCCTCGTTCATTTTAGCTCGGCTGCGAGGTGTCCCGCTCAGGGCTTTGCCGGTTTTTCTATCGCGTCGGTTCCGGCTGCGCTGCATGTACTGTCGGATGGATTCGCCCCTGCGCCATCCTTCGGAGCTGGCCGGCAGGAGTGTCACCGTGCATCGCTACAATGCGACGACACCGGTTTGGCTGAAGGGCATCTTGCAAAACGAGTTTGGGGTGAAACCCAGAGAAATCGAGTGGTATGTTGCCGAGCCGGATATTGCCGAAGAGAGTCTACGGCCTCCGCCGCCGGAGACCCGGGTGCGTTTCATTTCTCCTCCGCGCACCCGCGAACATGCGGTTGAAATGGTCGAAAGGGGAGAGATCGAAGCCGCCCTCGAACCTTACCATCTGCACAATAACCCCAAAATGCGCTATCTCATGCGCGATTTCCGCCAGGCGGAAGAACAATTTTTTCGCCGCACCGGCACCTACACGATCAATCATCTCTTCGCGCTTAGGGAAGAAATCGCGAAAGATCAACCCTGGGCGGTTAGAAATCTCTTTGACGCTTTGCGAGAAGCAAACTCTCGCGCCGACCGATATCGCGACGAAAAACAAAAGACTGAGGCGGGGTGGGAGCGGACGGTCATGGGCGAAGAATTTTCTTATAGCCTCAACCAGGGCTGCGCCCGGAGGTCCTTGGAGACGTTGATGGAGTACCAGGTCCAGCAAGGCATTCTGGATAAAAAACCTGACATCAAAGAGCTCTTCTTTGCTGAGAGCCTTGAATTTTGAATCGAGCCGGATCAGATTCGCTGAATCGGGAGTATTTCCGCATTGGCGGGGTATTCATAATGAGGGTGCAACCGGAGATTTATATCGAGATGCCCTTCCGGGTCTGCTTTATTTTTCCTGTGGATGACATTCCAGTTTGCGCTCTCCAGATCATTTTCGTAGCAGATCCAACGCGTTGTGACGTCGGCCACTTGTGCAATATATTGTATGATCTGGTCCCGATAATCGGCAAGACAAAGTCGAACTTCGTCGACTATACAATCCTTGCCTTCTTTCAAGCATTCAATCAGAGCGGGGAAGTTGCCGCCGTCGGCTAACAAGTTTTCAAATACTTCTGCCCCGGTCGCTTTCTTCAATTGCTGAGATAAATAAGTTTTGCCAGAGCCACACAAGCCAACAATAAAGGTGCACGTCGCCATCATATGCCTCGTAGCTTACCGAAATCGGCTCGCTTTGAAGACGCATAATACCACAAACCGCGCCGCGCCGGGAATTTACCGATCGTTGGGCTCCGACTCCTTGGCCTGAAACCCATCGCGTGATAGGTTGAGCGCGGCTGGGGCCAAGCGGACTGTGGACAAGAAATTCACGATTCAAGAGGAGTTGGTACGGCGATACTTCCACGAGGTGCTCGATCAGGGAAACGTGGAACTCGTTGAGCAGCTCTTTCATCCTCAGTGCGTTATGCACCGCCCGGCAGGAACCGTCCTGGGAATCCACAGCGTTCGTGAGGTAGCGGAGCGACGGAAGGAAACTTTCACGCAGTTTGAAACAGAGATACATGACGCTTTTGGATCGGGTGATCGGTTGGTCGTGCGGCTCTCCCATCGCGGCGTGGGAGGCGGGATCTGGCGATCCCGTCTAGGCAGTTACGATGTTACCGGCAAGGCGGTCACCTGGAGCGCGATTGCGATCTTTCGTTTTGAGCAGAACCGGATTATCGAGGAGTGGGTCACCCGTGACGAATTGGCGATGATTCTGCAGTTCGGGGTCCTCGAACCGGCCGCCGGCACGCGAGTCCGCACCTGTAGCTAGCGAGGAGCCATCTATGGGGCAGATACTTGGGCTTGGCATCACTCATTATCCAGGGCTCTCGATCCAAGGGAACATAACCCGCCGGATCAAGGTGTGCTTGGCAGATCCGGCACTGCCGGAGCGGTTGCGTTCTATCGATAACTGGCCGGAGACTATGCGTCGCCAGTGGGGAACCGATGAAGGACGGGCGCATTCTACGGAGCATCGCGAAGCGATGATTGATGGCTTTCGCCGGGCGCGCCGCGCGCTGGACGAATTCCAACCCGATTTCTGCGTCATCTGGGGTGACGACCAGTATGAGAATTATCGTGAAGACTGCGTGCCCGCGTTTTCCATCCTCGCCTACGACGCAGCCGAGGTACAGCCGTGGCTGCACAATCAGCGCGGCGTGAACTCTTGGAATGAGCCGAAGGACAAGCGCTTCACGATCCGGGGACATCGGCCGGGTGGCAAGCACCTTGCCTCCGCCCTGCTGAACGAAGGGTTTGACATCGCCTACGCCTATAAGCCTCTGCATATCGGATTA
>DASQUN010000232.1:0-9411 GCA_035641275.1 Candidatus Udaeobacter sp.
ACCTTGAAAATGTCTCTGAGAAACGGGCTCATACCTGCCAGCTTAAGGTCCCCATTGAGATTTCTCAAAAGCTTTAGCCGCTCCAGCAAAACACCGATACTCAGATAGTTAATGTGATCCACGGACTTGAGATTGAGCACAACTTTGGT
Source organism: Candidatus Udaeobacter sp. (assembly GCA_035641275.1). Lineage (GTDB taxonomy): Bacteria > Desulfobacterota > Binatia > UBA9968 > UBA9968 > DASQUN01. The sequence continues at coordinate 150 of DASQUN010000232.1, forward strand.
TCGTTCCTTCTCGATCAACGAGCCGATCGCGTTTTTGATTCGTATCATCTCGCGGAAATCGATATCTCCGGCGAGGTCGATCACCGAGATATCCTGTATGGGCCTTCGCGATAGCATTTGTTCTCCTTTCTTCAAGCCCGGGCGCTGTCGCAACCTACAGTTGCGTTACAGCCCCAAGTCACCGAGCAAATCAGGGTCCTGGGTAAATTTTTCTTCAGCGTTATTGAAAATCTTGGTCCACGCTTCCTGGTCCCAAATGCGAAACTTTTCTAAAGCGCCGATCAGCACGACGTCACGCTTCAAATCGGCGTATTTGCGCAGTAGCGGCGGGATCAAAATGCGACCCTGTTTGTCGACCGCGCATTCACATGCACCACCGAGATAGTAGTTCTGAAACATCACCATTTTCCGCTCGAACTTTGGTTTCTTTCTAATCTCTTCTTCGAGCCGCAACCACTCGTCCAGCGGGTAAACGTCGAGACAACGCGTTTCCTCCACGACGAAGTTGGTTATCATGATGCGTTCGTCGCCTTTGCCCAGCAGTACGTCGCGGAATTTCGCTGGAATACTAAGGCGCCCCTTGCCGTCTACGGTATAGCCAAATCTGCCGCGAAACATGATTTCAAATGGGTTGAATAGGATCAAAATGGGATGTTATCCCACTTTCTCCCACATAGGCGACACTTATAGCTTCCCTAATATTAAGTGTCAACAAAATTCTTCCGATTTTTCGAGCTTTTTTCGAAACTGACCGGAGAGGTTCAAATAGGTTGGAATTGAAGCCACAACCCCTTAGATGTTGGTATCCGCGGTATCCAGGGATACGCTGACTCAAACGTAGAGGGGGGTAACCAAATACTCGGAATCAGGGGTGGCGAAGGTTGGCGAACGAAAGTGGGCTAAAGTGGATCGGTAAGCCGGATTCTGTAATGACTTTTAATACCAGTCACAGCAATCATTCATCTTGCCCTCTGATTACTCAGAGGGTCAAGCGACCTTACCCGAGGGCTTTGGGCGGACCACCCAACCCTCCTATTTGGCCTTGCTCCGGGTGGGGTTTACCAAGCGTCCACCATCACTGATGGACCGGTGAGCTCTTACCTCGCCTTTTCAACCTTACCCGTCGTACGGGCGGTACGTTTTCTGTGGCACTTTCCCCCGATCGCTCGGGGCCGCCGTTAGCGGCCACCCTGTCCTTTGGAGTCCGGACTTTCCTCCCTCCGCCTGGGAGACGGAGAGCGATTGCTTGATCCACTCTAGCCCGCGGCGCGCGCCTTGAGCGCATCATCGATTGCCTTATTGGCTAATCGATCGGCTAGCTTGTTTTCTTCCCTCGGCACATGGAGGATACGATACCTTTCAAACTGACGCAATAAACTAGTGGCTCTCTCAAAAAGGGTCTTGAGTTTTTCATCTTTGACACGGTACTCGCCGTTGAGTTGCCGAACCAAGAGCTGCGAATCACTTTGAACGCGGATTTGTTTCTTGCCCGCCTTCAGGAGCGCCTCTAATCCGATCAGTAGCGCTTCATATTCAGCAACATTGTTGGTTGCGTGCCCCAAATAGCGGCTCAACTCTTGTACTACGGCACCCTTGGCGTCACGGATTACAGCGCCGCAGCCAGCCTCCCCCGGGTTTCCGCGAGCTGCGCCATCAACCATTAAAGTCCATTCTTGCTTCAACTCTGATACAACTCCGCTTGAATACTCGAGAGCAAAAACCCTTCGCTTAACCGTGCATGTCCCTGACACCGCAGCACTCGTGAACAAAGTTGGGCGCAACTAACCCGACATGCCGTGGACCGGCATAAAAAGAATGTGTGAGGAAAAGAGCGCGTCTATTTTCGTTCGGGGCTACGCCGGCTTCTCTTGCGCTACCAAGGGCTTGTAATAAAGAATTCGCTGACAGCTCGGGCAGAGTGTGACCTTTTCGCTTTTAATAATTTCGTTCAACAGTTGCGGAGGAATGTTCATGTAGCAGCCTTGACAAATCCCTCCAGCGACTTCTACGACCGCCATACCCCCACGCCGTGCGAAGATGCGTTCGTAGCGGGAAATCAAATCTCCGGTCACCTGTGAAGCGATACTCTTGCGACGGCTTGCGGCCTCGGAGACGGCTCGATCGATACCGGAAATTTGCGCCTCCATCTCTTGCTGTGTTTGCTGCCACTCTTGCTGCATCTTCGCCATCTCTTCTTCTTTCGCTTTGATGTCCGCTTTTATGGCGTCTATGGCTTCCATCAGGCCGATAAGCTCTTCTTCCAATTCGCTATTACTCTGTTTAATCTGATCGATTTCTCGCTGCAGCGCTTGCAGTTCCTTGGTATTCTTGATGCGGTTCATCCGCATCCGCTTATCCATAGTCTTCTTACTCTCATCCTGCAGAACACGATCTTTTTCCTTGCGTAGTTTTTCCTTTTCCGAAAAGGCAGCCGTCAATAGCTCGATTTCCCGCTTCTTAGTCTGAATCTCTTTCTCTTTAGCTTGGAGCTCCCCCAGCAATCCTTGTTTGACACCGTTCTGCTGTCTTATCTCGCGATCGACAGTTTGCAGCGATGCCAAGATTTCAATTTGTGCACGCAACTTCGTCTCCCCCAATCAGGCAAAAAAAATGCACCCGTCAGGGTGCATTTTCTTATTCGAATGCCTGTCAATAAAGCTCGTTTGACCCTTGCTCGATTCACTCTCCGTTGAAACCCCTACCCTCTTTATCTAGCTCGATTTTTCCGGATTGTCAAAGCGACCGGCGCGTCGAACGCAGACCCATCACTGCAGAATGCGATAAACCGGAGTATGCAACCAGACCGTTCGATGGTTTACCGGTCAGGCGAGCCAGGCCGGAGCTGTTGATTTCTGGATTGGCGTACGGTGTCTTGGGTCGTGCGGAGAACGTTATTGAGCCAGACGGTAAGCTCATTCACTCTCGTCCCATTCGCTTGCGCGATCTCCGACCAAGGCCGTCCACGCTGATATTCCGCTAAAATTCGTTTGAGAAGAAGCCGACCCAGATACGAGACACCTCTTAACGCGGCATACTGAGCATAACCGACGCGAAGCTGGTGACGTTCCTGCAGCACTGACTGCAGGGTAAGACGCAACTCGTAGGCGAGGGCCTCGACAACGGGTCGTTCGCCGTTCTGTTGTTCGACATAACGATTAATGGCCTGAATTCTTTTTCCCGTCCTCTCCAAGGCTGGCTATTCCAACAGCCCGGGCCTGAACGCCACCTTCACGTTCGTGTGCCCGCGCTCTCCATGACTCGGCCTCGGTCGCCTCGTGGCACCCTACTTACGAACTCCTTCGTAGACGGCAAGAATGCCTTGCGCAAAGCGGTCATGGAGAAGCGGGAGCGCCTTTTGTCTCCTAAAGAGCCATTTTTCCGGGATTCATAATGTTATTGGGGTCCAGGATCCTCTTGATCTGGCGCATCACTTCGAGGCCGTAGCCGTGCTCGCTCGCCATCAAGGGCGCCAGCTTTAGGCCGACGCCATGGGTATACTCCATCGACCCGCCCATCGTTTGCACTAATTGGAGCAATTCCTGAATCGTCTCTTGTAGCGTCAGCTGCGCGTTGTGAGTTCCATCGTCTTCAATGCCGAGGCGCATCGAAAACAGCTCCGGATGAATCCAGAGGCCGCTTTCCTGCAGGCGAACGCCCCGATAACGGATAATCTCCATGGCTTTGGCCCTAAACGGAAGGACTTTCGATCCCGGCAATGACACGTGAATCCAGTCGCGATAGATCCCATCTCTCCCGCGCTCTCGGCGTTGCCGCCGATTCTCCATGAAGCGCCGAGCAATAACGTGTCGGTCATTCCAAAAACTTTCCACCTCTTCCGCCGGCAACCTTTTCCCGCCCTCCTGGAGGCAGATCGATACGGCGAGCTTCTCCTCCGCGGCAATGACGGCGCGAATCCCCTCAAACCCCAGATACAAAATCGCGCCAGGGTCGTGCTTCTCTTCGTCGTCACCGAAGTCGAGTAAAGCGGGTCGCAAGCGCTTCAGAAACATCTGTTGAATCGCGGCGTATCCGTTCTCGAAGGATTCAAAGAGAAAAGCACAAAGGGTCAGAGCCTCCGGCTTGGGAAACATCCTGAGGGTCGCTTCGGTAACGATTCCGAAACAGCCCTCGCCGCCGACCAACAAAGCATTGAGATCGATGCCCGCCGAAGACTTTTGGACTGCGCGCGTGCGGAGAATTTTTCCATTGGGTAAGATCGCCTCCAAACCCAAAACCTGTTCGCCCATCGAGCCGTAGATTCCCGCACGGTAGCCCACGCTATCGGTGGAGATTGCGCCACCTACGGTGGCCACGGGAACGGTCCAGGGATCATGACCCAATACGAAACCGACTTCGTTGAGTTTCTTGTCCAAGGCTTCCAGAACTAAGCCGGCCTGCACGCGCGTCGAATGAGCTTGGGTATCGATTTCGACAATCCGATTCATGCCGCGAACGTCGAGGACGATATTCGGGCGGATCGAAAGCGCACCGCCCATCAGACCCGAGCCACCCCCGAACGTCACGATCGGGATTTTTTCCACGTTAGCGAACAGGACGATTTGCCGGACTTCCTCCGTCGAGATGGGCGTCACCGCACAAACCGGCGCCGCAAGCTCCAGCTGTTGCCGCGGATGAATCCGCCCCGCGCTCAGTGCATCCCACGACAGCTCATTCAGCTGGTCAGGATCGGTAGAGACTCGTGTGGGATCAATCAGGATCGAAAGCTTTTCAACAAGGCTGGCCATAGGTGATGGCCCGAATCTTCTGGGCTACGACGCCGTTACCATATCCGAATCGCACCGAGCTGGAAAGCACAGCCACAAAGTGGCTTTGGGTTGTCAACCATCAGAGAACCCTGGCATCTCTCGGGAGAAATGTTGCGTTCACGCGCCTCGTCCAGCCGGACGCTACAACAACGTGCCCTGCAGAACAATTGCCGCAATCGAAAAATAAATCACCAAACCGGTCACGTCCACGAGCGTTGCCACAAAAGGCGCCGAGGCGCTGGCCGGGTCGAAGCCTAGGCCGCGTAGGATGAAGGGCAAAATGGATCCGGCAACCGAACCCCACAGCACAACCCCAACCAAACTGAAGGCGACCGTCAACGCCACGAGAAAATAATGCTCGCCATATGCATTGAACAGAACCTGCCACAGAAGAATACGAATCAGTCCGATGGATGCCAGGATGGCACCGAGCCCCAGTCCGGTAACCACCTCCCGCCGAATCACCCGCCACCAATCTCTTAGTCTGACTTCTCCCAATGCCATGGCGCGAATCACGAGGGTGGTCGCCTGCGATCCGGAGTTGCCCCCGCTGCTGATGATCAATGGGACAAACAAAGCCAAAACAACCGCCCGGGCAATTTCCGCTTCGAATTGCCCCATCGCCGTGGCCGTAAGCATTTCCCCCAGAAACAGTGCAGCTAACCAACCCGCCCGTTTTCTAATCATGACCAGCAGAGGAACCTGCAAATACGGCTCCTCCAAAGTCGCAACACCGCCGATTTTCTGAATATCTTCGGTCGCTTCCTCCTGAACGACCTGGACGATATCATCGACATTCACCACCCCCTTGATTCGTCCCTCAGCATCAACGATGGGCATCATCAGTAAATGGTGGCGCATAAAAAGCTGGCTCAGGGCTTCTTGGTCCAAGTCATCGCGCGCCGAAATGACATCCGTGCGCATGACTTCTCTGATCAACTTGTCTCCCGGAGCGACGATGAGATCACGAAACGAGACAACCCCCAACAGGCGCTCCTCTGGATCAACGACATAGACGTAGTAGACTGTTTTTTCTCGATGGCGTGCGTCCCTGCGAAGGTAACTGATCGCCTCGTCCACCGTCATGTCGGCCCGAAGCCTGGAATAGCGGGTGTTCATCAGCCCGCCCGCTTCATCCTCCGCATAGTCGAGGAGGCCCTTAACCTCACGCCGGGTAGAATCATCCAACAGGGTCAGCAGACTTTCCCGCTCCTCCGCCGGTGCCTCTTGAATCAGGTCCGCTGCATCGTCCGGCGCCAACAATCGCATCCACAACCGCCGTTCCCCCGGAGGTAACGCCAGAATTAGCTGTGCCCGATCTCGAGCGCTGAGCTGTAGAAAAAACCCGTCGGCATCATCCCTCGTCAGAAACTCAAAACCCTCCACCCGTTCTTCCATAGAGAGAACCGGCCAAGCCTCATAAAGTTCGGAAGGTGTAAAGTTTCTATCCGCCATGGCTGCTTCTCGCGATAAGTCATTTCTATTACCACGGCCCAAGGGCAAAGCAATCCCTCGCGTGACGATTCGGAATCAATTTGATGTCTGAAAATTACCCGGATACGACGATAGAAGTACAATCTAGCGGCGGATTATTCATGCTCCGAGGAAAAGCTACGACACTGTGTCGATCAAGGGATGAGATTGGCGTAGGCCTTCCCCCGTCGGGGTGTCAGATTGCAAGTCTCAGATCGCAAATTTGAAATCTGAGGTCTGCGATTTGAAATTCCTCGGGTAGCGAAGACAAGGTATAGCAATGGCAAAGTCGGTCCTCGTTTTCGTCATTCCGCCGAAAGTGGACCTTGGGGCAAGGCTTCCGGCCGCAGCCGATGGGTGTTTGCCTCAATGGCCACCGTGCCAGCCCCGTTCGCTGCTTATTCCAAGGATCCGGACCTGACAGAACTTCTACCGCTCTACGTCTGCGGCCTCCGGCCTCGCCCTTCGGTCCAGCTTTCATCGTCAATGGTGATCGCAAATGATAATGAATATTCCCGCGGAAGCCAGGAATCCAGAACCCCCACTAGATGGTTTCACCTGGGGTGCCGATTGCTTCGGGAAAACCTCTGCGAAGCGGGGAGACAAAGCAGGGGTCAAGGATTCCGGCTCCGCCCGCTCGGCCGAGAATCACACCGGAATTGTGTTAATGAACTTACGGGACACCAGATTAGTAACCGTCGATGATGCAGGTTTCGTTGCCCTCCGGGCAGACGTGCACCGCGGTTTCCAGCGGAATCTTATGTGTACCGTTCAGATGATCCAGCATACCGATACGACTGACATATCCCACATGGTGCGCAAGACAGAAAAACGGCGAGCTCACGACCAACGTGCTGGGGACATAGTATGGATAATAGTATGGATAGGTGTAAGGCGGCACGGCAATGACGGGTTGTCGGTAATAGGTACGAGGAACGTAATACCAGTAATACGGATAGCCCGGCACGACCGGAGCACCATAGCGCAAGCTCTGTTGAACCGCCGATTTTGCTTTTGCACTCCCAGCTGGATTGCCCAAACGCCCGGCAACACCGGCGCCACCAGCGGACGCCTGTCCGCAAAGCCACAAACCCAAGGCCACAGTCAAGATGCACGCGACCAATCGTTTCATTTCAGCCCTTCCAAAGTGTCGCAAACAACCAATAGAGACAGCCAAAATTAGATAGACCTTGTCGTTTCTTAGACGTCCGAAACGATCATTTCTTAGAACTTCGAGTCTGCCGCCAGCTTCGCTCGTTTAAATACGTTTCCGCCGCAAGGGGTTCTTTTCCGTTATCACGCACCGCGCAAAAGGCCATGGTGATTAGATCAATGCAGCGTTGGTTTCGAATCATCGTCTCTTTTGCCCCGAATGACTTGGAAACGGCGCTTGAGGCGAGCCAGACGGCGTTGGTCGAGGTAGAGCTTGAACCGATCCCACGGGTTGCCGCCACGCAGATAAAGGTAACCAAAGACCATACCGCCGAGATGAGCGAGATGAGCGATGCCGCTCTGACCGGACGCTATCGAGGAATAGAGCGCGATGGCACCGATGATCCAAACGAAGTGTTTCATCTTGATAGGGAAGAGAAAATAAAAGTAAACGATTTGGTTCGGATAAATGAGGCCGTAGGCAAGAAGGATCCCGTAGATGCCAGCTGAGGCGCCGATGCTGGGCACGACTTGCCCGGGCAAAATCAAGGCATTCAAAACTCCACCGCCGATGACTGAGACGAAGTAGTATCTAAGAAAGAATGGGCTACCCCACCGTCGCTCCAGGTCACAGCCAAACATCCAGAGAGCCAACATGTTGAACAGCAAATGCAACAGCCCGCCATGGAGAAACTGATAGGTAAAAAGCTGCCATAGATAGAAATCATCCCAAACGAACGCCGGGACAAGACCGAAGAAGTCAAGAAATTGATTCGGCAGAAAAAGCTGCAGAAAAAAAACGGCGGTATTGACGATCAGTAGAAACTTGACCGCGGGGGTGACGTCGCGGCCGCCGAATGCCGTGTATCGGGTTTGGTATTGCACGCGGCTTCAGCTTAACTTTTGGTACATGGAATTGAAAGACTCGAGTCGAAGGGCGAGGTTAACCGCCCAGATAGGCCTGTCGCACCCGGTCGTTGGTCGCAAGATCACTCGACTTTCCTTCCAAGATCACGCTGCCCGTTTCAAGCACATAGCCTCGATGAGAGATGGCTAGGGCCATCGCGGCATTCTGCTCCACGAGGAGGACCGTAACGCCCGAGCGATTGATGGACTGAACGTTCTCAAAGATTTGCTCGACGATTTTTGGCGCGAGCCCCATGGAAGGCTCGTCGAGCAGCAGCAACTTCGGCTTTGCCATAAGCGCACGCCCAATGGCCAGCATCTGTTGCTCGCCACCGGAAAGGGAGCCGGCGTATTGCTTTTGGCGCTCCTTGAGACGAGGGAACATGTTAAAGACAACCTCGAGCTCCGCTCCGAGAGAAGCTTTTGCCTGGGTGAATCCGCCGACCTGAAGATTCTCAAGCACGGTAAAGCGCGGAAAAATTTTTCTTCCCTCGGGGACATGGGCAACACCGCGGCTGACAATCTCGTGCGCGTCGGTTTTTTCCAGCGAACTGCCCTGGAGCTCGATGGCGCCCCGGCGGGGCCGCAACAAACCCGAGAGGGTTTTCAAGGTCGTGGTTTTTCCCGCGCCGTTGGCGCCAATCAATGTCACCAGCTCGCCTGGTTCGATGGACAGCGAGACGCCTTTCAACGCATGGATGGCGCCATAATAGACGTGGATTCCTTTAACCTTGAGCATTCTGCGACCACGCGCCCTGCCCGAGATAAGCCTCGATCACTCGTGGATTTTGGCGCACTTCGTCGGGGTGGCCCTCGGCGATTTTCTCGCCGTAGTCCAGGACATGCACTCGATGAGAGATTTCCATCACTACCCGCATATTGTGTTCGATGAGCAGAATCGATTGGACGTACCGGCCGATAAGACCTGTCAAAAGGTTCATCAGCGAATGGGCCTCCCTGCTGTT
>DASQUN010000233.1:0-4456 GCA_035641275.1 Candidatus Udaeobacter sp.
GGCGTTCGATCACAAGTCGAATCACCACATAGAACACCGGCGTCAGAAAGAGTCCGAAGAAAGTAACCCCCAGCATTCCGCTGAACACCGCGGTGCCCAGGGACTGACGCATCTCGGCGCCCGCGCCTTCGGCAACAACGAGGGGCAGCACGCCCAGAATGAAAGCAAACGAGGTCATCAGAATAGGTCTCAGTCTGAGCCGGCACGCCTCGACCGCAGCCGCGAACCGGTCTTTGCCTGCTTCTTGCTGGGATTTGGCAAACTCGACGATCAAGATCGCGTTCTTGCTGGCAAGCCCCACCAAAACGACGAAACCGATTTGCGTGAGAATATTGTTGTCCATTCCGCGCAGCCAGAGCCCGGCGATTGCAGAAAGCAAGCACAAGGGGACGATCAGAATGACGGCGAGAGGCAGCGACCAACTTTCGTACTGGGCGGACAGGACGAGAAAAACAAAGAGAACGCATAATGGGAAGATAAAAAGCGCCGTGTTGCCAGCCAAGATCTGCTGGTACGCGAGATCCGTCCACTCAAAGCTAAAACCGCTGGGTAGAATCTCCCGCGCCAGCCTTTCCATCGTGGAAATGGCTTGGCCCGAGCTGAATCCCGGCGCCGTGTCGCCGTTGATTTCCGCAGAGGGAAACATATTGTAGCGAACGACGCGATCGGGACCGGTTTTCTGGCGCACCTCGATGAGCGAGCCGAGCGGCACCATATCGCCCGAGCCGTTTCGGGTCTTGAGTCTCGCGATATCTCGCTCCCCGGAGCGGAAGTTTCCCTCCGCCTGGGCCGTCACCCGATAGGTTCGGCCGAAAAGGTTGAAGTCATTGACGTAAAGCGATCCCAGGTAAGTTTGCAGCGTTTCGAAAACATTGTTCAAAGGCACGTCGAGCTTCTTGGCCTTGGTCCGGTCCACATCGGCGTAGATCTGCGGCGTGCTGGCCCGAAAGGGAGTGAACAGTCCGATCAAGCCCGGCTGTTGGTTGCCCGCGGCCACGACCTGGTCAGTGGCGCTTTGCAGCGCCACGAGGCCTGCGCCTGATCGGTCTTGCACCTGCAGCTTGAACCCGCCCGCGGTTCCGAGACCCGAGACGGCGGGTGGCGGGAAAACGAAAATGTTCGCCTCCTGAATCTCCGCCAGCTTCCCGTTGAGAGTTCCGGTGATGCTTGCCGCGTTCAAACCGACTCCTTGTCTTTCTTCGAAAGGCTTGAGGCCGACAAAGATGGCTCCGGCCCCTGAATTGTTCGAGAACGTCGCGGCAGAAAAACCCGCAAAACTGACCGCATAGGTCACGCCCGGCGTGTTCAAAATGCTTTTCGTCGCCCGTTGGATCACTCGATCGGTCCGCTCCAAGGAAGCGCCTTCAGGCATTTGCACATCCACGATCAGGTAGCCTTTGTCCTGGGGCGGAATGAATCCCGTGGGCACTCTGAGGAATCCGACATAAGTCAGGCCGATCAAGCCGCCATATACCAGGAGCATGATCCCGCTGATGCGCAGGGCCCCGCTGACGGAGCGTCCGTATGCATGGGTCGCCCGTTCAAAGAACGAGTTGAATGCCCTGAAAAACGTTTGCAGCAACCGGTTGACGAGCGGACTTAGAAACCAGCCCGGAACGGCGCCGGCGACAAAGGCGGCAACTGCGATCCCCCACATCCGCGCTGCACCAGAATGGGATTCCCCTCCCAGGAGTGCCGCTATTTGATGACCCAACAGCTCGTAACCGACCAACCCAAACAGCAGCGCCACGGCCGCGGGCGGCAGCGCCTCATGACTCTCGCTCCCGTGCCCGGATTCACGAGGGCGGATGAGCTGGACGGCCCTGGCCGGCGCCATCGTCAGCGCGTTGATAGCGGAAATAATCGTGGCGACAGCGATCGTGAGCGCAAACTGGCGGTAGAACTGTCCGCTGATTCCGCTAATGAAGGCGGTCGGAATAAAGACTGAGCTAAGCACCAAGGTGATAGCGATAACCGGGCCGGTGATTTCCGCCATAGCTTTCAAAGTGGCCTCGCGTCGATCCAGCCCTTTGGCCATCCAGCGTTCGATGTTCTCGACGACGACAATCGCGTCATCCACAACGATGCCGATCGCCAACACCAGGCCGAACAGAGACAAATTGTTGAGCGAAAATCCGAGCGCGGCCATGACCCCGAAAGTTCCGATGAGTGACACGGGCACATCGATCATCGGTAACAGCGTGGCGCGCCAGTCCTGCAGGAAGATCAAAACCACGATGAAAACCAACACAAAGGCTTCGATCAACGTGCGCACCACCGCGTTTACCGATTCGCGCACGAAAATCGTCGGATCGTAAACGATCCGATACTCTAGGCCTTTCGGAAATCGTTCGCTGAGTTCGGCCATCGTTTTGCGGATAGACGTGGAGGTCGCCAGGGCGTTCGAGCCAGGCCGTTGGGCTACGACCATCGCCACAGCCGGCTGGCCGTCGAGATAACTGTTGACGGCATAGTCGCGTGCGCCGAGCTCGAGGCGGGCGACATCGCGTAAGCGTGTTATCCGGCCATTCGCCCCGGTCTTGATGACGATCTCCCCGAACTGCTCTTCTTCGAGCAAACGGCCCAAGGCGTTCACGTTCAGCTGATGCGCGTTACCCTGAGGGACGGGTGGCTGGCCGAGAACACCGGCCGCCACCTGAACGTTTTGCTCGCGCAGCGCCTGGGTAACGTCGCCCGCGGTCAAATTGAGCGAGGCCAGTCTCTCCGGGTCAAGCCAGACGCGCATGCTATACTCGCGCAACCCAAACAGAGTGATGTCTCCTACGCCGTCCAGACGGGCGAGCACGTCGCGTACATTGAGAAGGGCGTAGTTGCCGATGTAGGTTTGATCGTAGCGGTTTTCGGGAGCAAGCAAATGCACCACCATCAGTAGGTCAGGAGATCTTTTTTGGGTTGTAATGCCTACGCGTCTGACTTCTTCGGGCAAGCGTGGCTCCGCCACAGCGACTCGGTTTTCCACGAGCACCTGGGCTTTGTCCAGATCCGTGCCGAGATCGAAGGTAATCGTCAGCTGCATCTGGCCGTCGCTGGTCGACTGGGAGGACATGTAGAGCATGTTTTCGACGCCGTTGATTTCCTGTTCGAGCGGTGTCGCGACGGTCTCGGCGATGACTTCCGGGCTGGCCCCGGGGTAGCTGGCGCGCACGACGATAGTCGGCGGGACGATCTCCGGATATTCCGAAACCGGAAGCGTGAAGCACGCGATCGCGCCCACGATGACGATTACGATGGAAAGAACGGTCGCAAAGATCGGCCGGTCGACAAAAAAATGTGAGAGGCTCATACGATTAACCTGAGGCCGGCCGGCCATTCACCGCGGCGGGTGCAACGGGTGACAAGAAGTCAACCTGCTTCGAGACCGAGATGTCGCGTCTTTCCGGGCTGACCTTTAATCCCGCCTTTGCCCGCTGTATACCGCTGACGATGAGCCAATCATCAATTTTTAGCCCCTCTCTGATAACTCTGAAGCCATGAACCAAAGGCCCTAACTGAACCATTCGATATTCGACCGTATTGTCGCCGTTCATCACGAAGACAAACTTTTGCGCCTGATCGCTGCCAATAGCCTCATCCGGCACGAGTACCGCCTCATAGGGAGTACTTCCTTGGAGACGAACACGAGCAAAAAGCCCGGGTGTCAAAGCCAGATCGGAATTCGAAAACACGGCACGACCGGCCATAGTCCCTGTCTTGGGGTCGAGACGATTGTCGACGAAGTCTATGTAGCCTTTTCGCGGAAATCCCTTCTCATCAGCCAGAGCGAGGTAGACCGGGCTTTTCGCCTGGCGAGAGCTGGGGCCTTTCCCATTTTGGGAGAGACGCGCGTATTTAAGATACGAGCGCTCATCGGCTTCAAAATAAACGTAGATGGGATCCATCGACACAATCGTCGTCAGGAGGGTGGATTCGGCGGTTCCACCGTTAATCAGATTGCCTTCGGTGACAAGCTTACGGCTGATCCGTCCGGTGATGGGCGCGGTAACCCGGGTAAACTCAATGTTGAGCTTTGCCGCTTTGACATTAGCGCGCCCGGCTTCGACCGACTCTTGGGCCTGCCGCTCGGTCGCTGCCCGCGTGTCGGCCTCCTCTTGGGATATAGCGCGGAACTGCAGCAGCTTCTGCGCCCGCACATAATCGCTCTTGGCGAGCTCGAGCCGAGCCTGAGCGAGCTGCAGTTCCGCCGTGACCCGATCCACTTCAGCCTGATAGGGTCTGGGGTCAATGACAAAAAGCAGATCGCCTTTCTTTACGATCGCACCGTCGGTGAAATGGATGGACTGCAGATATCCGCTAACGCGCGCTCTCACTTCCACATTCTCTGTTGCTTCCAGCCGGCCCGTGTACTCGTCCCACTCGATGATTTCTTGAACGATTGGGAGGCTTACAGTGACCTTCGGTGGCGCAGGCGTCGTCGCCTGTTTCGATTCGCAACCTG
>DASQUN010000234.1:0-6153 GCA_035641275.1 Candidatus Udaeobacter sp.
CTCTCCGGCGGCGGCGATTCTCTCTTTTGCGTCTCGGCAGAAAGGGGCTCTGCGTGTTCCGACGGAGCCACTCCGGATCCGTACTCCCTTGCATAGACCTGGGTGAACTCCGCGCCTAAGAAAAATATCAGCGATGAGTAATAGACCCACAGGAGAACCGTGATCAATGAGCCGGCCGCTCCATAAGTTGAAGTCACGCCGCTGCTACCTAAATAAAGTCCGATCAGCAATTTTCCTATGGTAAAGAGAAATGAAGTGAGCGCGGTGCCGATCCATACGTCTCGCCATTGAATCCGAACGTCCGGAAGGAATTTATAGATCATTGCGAAAAGCGCCGTAACAAAAGCAAAAGAGACTACCAGATCAAGCCCATGGGCAACAAAACCGGTTCCGCCAAACAAAGTACCCATGATTTTGGTGAGGCCGCTCAATAGCGCGCTAACCACAAGGGATACCAAGAGGAGAAACGCAATTCCGAGAATCATCGCAAATGAAATGAAGCGCTGGCGAACAAATCCCCAGACGCCCTGACCCGGTTTTGGCGCGACTCCCCAGATCGTGTTGAGGGAGGTCTGGAGCTGGCCGACCACGCCACCGGCGCCGATAAGCAAAGCGATAATGCCAAACACAGTAGAAATCATTCCTGTTTTCGGCTTATTGCTGGCGTTTTGAATCATTCCCTGGATTGCCTGCGCGCTCTCCTGGCCGATCATTCCCTGGAGGGTTTCAACTATCTGGTTCTGTGCCGCTTCTCGACCAAACGCGAACCCCGCGACCGCGATCACAATGATGAGAAGCGGAGCCAGCGAGAAAAGGGTGTAATAGGAAAGTGCAGCCGCTAACTGGAAAGGGTCATCTTCAAACCATTGCGTAACCGTCTGTTTGACGAATTGCCAAACCGGTTTTCGTTTTCGTGTCACCATCAGCTAGCCGTTCAGTTTGTCTGAAATAGTTGACGCTAGGATCGGCCCGGCCCTCAGCTCGCTTTACGGAGCCGTTTGTGTTTGGCTGCTTCAAGTTCCTGACCCAGCTCCTCCAGTTCCGCGCGGTTGATCACTTTCCGGATCTTTGGGAACATCTTTCCTTCCTCTTCTTCCTCAGCATGATGCTCGACATTGTCCTTTAAAACTTTGAACTTCGGCTTGAATTTCTCGCTGTTCGGCGAGAGCTTGCCCATTTCTCTGAGAACTGTCTTCACTTGCCTGTGGTCTTCAAGCGACTCGAGCACCATCTCCTTTAGTTCTTCGTGTTCTGCCATTGCAGGATAGAAAATGGTCTCCTCGAGCCGAGTGTGCCTTTCCAGTTCCGACTTGATCTCCTTAAAAATTTGTTTCTGTTGCTTCTTATCTTGCGTTTGCTGTCCTTGCTCGAAAAGCTCCTTGACTTTCTGATGGTCTTCTTTCAGAAGTTCTAATACACCCATTGCCCGCCTCCCGTAAATTAGATTTGCTAGTTCCTTGCGCAAAAGTGGTGCCAAGCAGGTACTCCGAGACCATCGGCTGATCCGCGCGGGGTTCGTGTGTTGAATAGCATCCTATAGCTATATCGGACGGGGGAACCAAGCGGTGGGGGCGGCTTGTCTAAACGATCAACCGGTATCAGAGGCTAATTCCACACAATGCGGGCGTGAGTGTCACTAAAAATAAGACACATTATCTTGACTGCTGATGGAAGGTCTCTCAGCTTCATGTCGCTTCGCCAGGAAATATTCATGATGTGGCCCTTGAGCAAAGACCCATCGGTTACGGCCGGAAGGCTTCCCACTGAGCACCACTTTTGGGGGAATTCGCGACGTCTTAATTTGCCGGGTAGCGATGAGTAATGAAGGAAGCTACAGAGTTGTCTCACGATTAAGACCGTCCTTCTATTGGCACATTCGATTGAATCTAAACTGCAGTCATTCGGTTCGGCGGATTTGGGACATCGGCGCCGCGACCGTAGGCGAGATGCTTTAAGCCTTCGAAGGAATGCGGAATAGCTGTATGGCTGTTTGTTGCGCGAACTGCGTCTCAGATCTCGACTCGATTAACTCAACTGACTTATTGGCATCCTAATTGCGCAACGATCTCAAACGGTATTGATACTACAAGCGCCTGGGCTCAGCGCCAGGTCGCGTGCGACGGTGCTGGAAAACTCCTGAAAGACGTCCGGGGCGCCTGCTGATGTGCATTGGCTCATGTCTGTGCTGCTGTTCCACCCACTTAGCTCACGGCTAGCGCGGATGAGTTCGGGCGCAGCGATTGTCCAATTCCGATGAGATTTGTGAAAGGAGAAGTATGAATAAAATCTTAGTCGGCGCGCTTGCCGGACTTGCCGCTACCGTACCGATGACGGCGGCGATGGAATCGATGCACAGGTTGCTGCCGGAACGAGAACGCTACCCCTTGCCGCCGAGAGAAATCGCGATGGCTGTGGCAGAAGACGCGGGAGTCCGGCAGCATCTAGACGAGCCGGAACGCACCAGCGTTACGCTCGCGGCCCATTTCGGCTACGGCGCAATGACGGGTGCGATGTATGCTCCTTTGGCGCAGAGGAGCCAGTGGCGTCCCGCGATCGGAGGCGCCGGCTTCGGCCTTGCGGTCTGGGCCGGCAGCTATCTGGGTCTGCTACCAGCGCTGGGAATTTTAACCCCGGCGACCGCTCACCCTACCAGACGTAATGCCTTGATGATTACCGCTCATGTGGTGTGGGGCGTGACCCTTGGGTTGTTAGTGGACCGCGCCGGCAAGATACTTAAGTAAGTCGCGATCATCTAATCCTGTCATAGAAGTTCGCAAAACAGACTGGTGCTCTCCCCACCGTCATGCCTCCAAAAGTGGACCTCGGGGCACGGCTTCCAGCCGCGGCCGATGGGTCTTTGCCTCAATGGGCACCCTTGCCAACCCCGTTCGCTGCTTATTCCAAGGTCCGGGCCTAACAGAACTTCTAGGGCTTCTGCGGCCTCCACCCTCGCCCTTCGGTCCACCTTTCATCGTCAAGGATGAGCTTCACCGATCATGAACATTCCTGGATTCCGCGCGCGCTCGCCATCGCAGCTTGGCCGGAATGACGCTCGAATTATTCAACGAACTTAAGAGACACCACACGAGCTGATAAGCGCTCAAGGGACGGGCGCAACGTCAATTCGTCTTAAGGAAGCTACAAACTCGTCTTATTTTTCTCTTCTATGGGATGACGCGAAGCGCAGTCAGTGAGTTTATAGTTTGGTCCTTGCCATATCTCAATCACGCGCAACGAAGCGCTATCTTCACTTGTTGAAGCAAAATTAATTTTCGGAGACAACCTCCGGGTCAAATTCGATCCGGGAGGAAGCAGAAAAACCCCATGGCACAATTCGTGCTCTCGCAGTGCAGTAAGCTGCCGACCGTCAGGATATAACCCACTGATTATGAAACATCGAGTCTGCAGATCAGCGGCCCTGACTTCATGGAGAGGAAATCAGGTTCAAGTCTTTTGGTTAGTAAGGAGGAACTATCATGGATGAGATGACACAAATGAGTGAGTCGCAACGTCCGATGAGGGCTGAAGACCAGTTCACGAAATCCGTCGAAGAATACACCTCGGCCATACCCTCATCCGCTTATCTGGGGGTTGCCATCGGCGCCATGGCGCTTTCTTTAATCTGCCAGGCGACGGGCCGGGGAAAATGGGGAAACTTCATCGCGCAGTGGGTTCCGACATGGCTGATCATTGGCGTCTACAACAAACTTGTAAAGCTGGAAGGCCACGATCACACCGATACGGGGGACACGAGAGAACAACTTGGCGAGTATACGTGTAGGTTCTGCGATAGCAAATTCAGTTTGAACGAAGATCTCCGAAATCACGAAAAGCATTGTACGTTACGTAGCGAAGCGGACCTTGCGGTCGGTTCGAACCCTTGAGGGATTCTGCACAGTTCTTTGATGATCATTCCATTTGCTGTTACTTGTTCCCGTCAAAGGGTTTGGCGGGACGGATCAAGGCCAGGAGCCGCGGTGAAAGACAGTACGAAAGCGCGGGCGGATTCTGAAGAAGCGTCTCCAGCTGCCGGAGAAGACCGCCGGAAGCCGCTCAGCGCGGAAACAAAGCATTAAGTGAGGGAAGATTCGAGAGCTATTTACTGACCCAGTACCATGCCGCTCAGGAGAGGAGACGATCATGAGTTTAGATTTGATGAAAGAAAAAGGTATCCCACTGGAGAAACAAAAGTTTGATTGGCACGAACTCGTTCGGGTGCCAACGAGCAAATTGGACGATGATGCATTTACGCGGGTGCGCATCATTCTGATGAACGGTATCGAATCGGAAGCCTTGCGTTTCCAACATGCCTGCGCGCGCATGAACAAAGAGCTTCAGCTCGCGTTGGCCCGAGTGCGCCGGATCGAGCAGCATCAGCAAACGATGATCAACTGGTTGTTGCCTGCGGATCTGTCGCCGCTGGAAACCACTATCGGTTTCGAGCAAGTCGCGATTGAAGTCACCGCCAGCGTGGCGATGCACGAACCCGATGAGTATCTAGCGCAGGTCTATCGCTTTGGTCTACTCGAGGATTTTGACCATCTGTATCGGTTTTCGGCTTTGATGGATCGAGTCATGGGAGCCGATGCCAATAATATTCTGCAGAGTTACACCGACATACTGCCGGGCCGTCCCACGGCGCTCGAACATAGGGCTCCGGAAGATGATCTAAGGGAATGCTATGACCGTAACAAGGCACAGCCGATAAGCAAACTCAACGCGGTCACCATCATGGGCGGGGAACACCAGACCCACGATTATTACATGACGATCGGGCCGATGTTCGCCGATCCTATTGCACGGCAGCTCTACGCCGAAATCGCTTCAATAGAAGAACAGCACGTTACGCAATACGAATCGATTATCGACCCGGAGGAAACCTGGCTAGAAAAATGGCTCATGCACGAAGCCACCGAAATCTATAACTATTATAGTTGTGTGACCTATGAAACGAACCCTCGAGTCAAGGCGATTTGGGAGCGATTTCTAGATTATGAACTGGGACACCTGCATTCTGTCCTGGAGGTATTCCGCAGGTTCGATAAGCGCGACGCCGCGGAACTTCTTCCCGAGTCGCTGCCTGAACCCATTGAATACAAGAGCCACCGGGAATTCGTCCGCAAGGTGCTGAACGAGGAAGTGGATGTACGCGCTCAGGGCAAGCAAATCAGCAAAAAACAGGAAACTTCAGCCTCGCGGCATTATAGGGATCAGATGAACTCGAAAGGCGCGCCGTCTGAATCGGTGGCCACAGGTTACCAATGGAAGCCCGGAACCGAACTGGCAGAGGAAACGCCGGACATAGTTAAGCTACAAAAAAGAGTTGCCTGAGCATAGGAGGATGAAATGAAATCCCGTGAAGTGAAAGAGGTCAAAACAGAAGCCACGGAAGCAGGGCTCTGTTTCAATCGGACCGGAATCATGACCAACCCGGACCTGAGCGCTGCATTGATACGAGGTGCCAAAAACACCAAACCCACTTCGGCGAGTGACGTTCAACAAATGTCAACCGATCGGGGAGAATACCTTAACGAAGGATTACCGATAGGCTCGGCTCCCGTCGTTGTCAACGGCAGTGAGGCAACCGGAGAAGAGGAACTGTCCGCAGAGGCCGACCGCATGTCCGTTCTTCTCGACAAACTCGGTGAGCGGCTGGCCTTCGAACGGCAAGGCACCAGGCTCTACGAAGCCTTCCTGCAGAAGCTTGAAAAAACCCCGGTCGAGTATGCCAGCGGCCCAATCCCCCGAGGACTTGCGCCACATCTGCGATGAGGAGCTGGAGCATTTCAAACTATTGCAAAAGGTCATTAGTGGAATTGGAGGTGACGCGACCGTGCAAACACCCTCGGCTGATATTGCCGGGGTGTTATCCCATGGCGTCCTCCAGATTGTGAGCGATCCCCGCACAACGATTCCTCAAACATTGCAAGCAATGCTCACCGCCGAGTTAGCCGACAATGATGGCTGGCAAATGTTGAAAGAGCTTGCCCGGGAATTGGGGAACTCGGCGCTGGAAAAACAATGCGAAAAGGCTTTTCAAGAAGAACAAGAACATTTGGAAAATGTTCGGACATGGTTGTCTGAGATGACGCTTAGCGAGGCACTCGGCGAGGACGCATTGCTCGAAGCCGACAGAGCCGACTCAGAAAGAGG
>DASQUN010000235.1:0-4386 GCA_035641275.1 Candidatus Udaeobacter sp.
CAGCATTTTTGCCAGGCTCATCGCAGGCGTACGAGCTGGATGGACAGGTCAGCCTCGTCAACCTGGCGAGGTCTTCTTTAGATCTCTAGATTGGCAGCAGAACCGTAAACGTCGATCCCTGATTCGGTTCGCTTTTTACCGTGACCGATCCGCCGAGCAATTCGATGAAGACCTTCACGATGTGAAGACCGAGTCCGACCCCTCCGTGAACGCGAGTAGATGAGCTGTCGGCTTGGCGGAACTTTTCAAAGATGATGGAAAGGGCCTCCTTTGGAATACCAATGCCGGTATCGGTCACTTCAATCTCTAAATGTTTTTTGTCGGCCGCCAGCCTGGCAGTGACATCGACAGTGCCCTCGTCGGTAAACTTTATCGCATTGTTGATCAGGTTCTGGAGGACGATCGTAAGTTTCGCCTTATCCGACCGTATCGTCGGCAGTTCGGCGGGCAAGGACCAGCGTACCGACACCGGCTTCTCCAAAGGCAGCTCATAATTTATCCTAAGCTCGCGAAAGTACTCCGAGAGCTGGATCTCTTCCCGTTGAACCAAGAATTCACCGGCCTCGATTCGAGCCAAGTCCAGGATGCTATCGACCATGTAGACGAGGATGTCAGATTGGCGCAAGATCTTGGCCAGCGCCTGTTCTTGCTCCGGGGCGACATCGCCAAGCGTTTTGTTTTTTAGCGCTTGCGCATAACCGCTAATTAAATTGAGCGGGGTGCGAAACTCATGAGACACAATGTCCAGGGCGTCTTTTTTGCCGCGATTTCTTTGTTCCGCCTCTTCCTTCAGCGCCTTTTCCGCGCGGACCAATTGAGTAAAATAGCCGTAAAACAGCGACACGATGAACAGGAAGGGAAGCCGGAGGAACACGCTGGGTTCAAAGCTACCCGGCGTACGAAACAGCAGGACCGTATAGACGACCGGAGCGAGAACGGAAACAAGCATAAGAATCTTCGGGTTCTCGAAAATACAACAGATAATAATGAGCAAAAAATAGGTAAGGTAAAAGTCGGCTTCCACATGCCCATTGATGACCAGCGACACTGTGAGAACAACCGTGTCCGCAACCACCAGAGGAGAGTAAAA
Source organism: Candidatus Udaeobacter sp. (assembly GCA_035641275.1). Lineage (GTDB taxonomy): Bacteria > Desulfobacterota > Binatia > UBA9968 > UBA9968 > DASQUN01. The sequence goes on from DASQUN010000235.1 coordinate 1,091, forward strand.
GGAGGACGACGCGAAGCGCTCCTCGTGAACGAAGTACAACGCTACGTTAGACGCGAGATAAACGAGAATGAAAAAATTAAGGACCCATGGCGGCACGAGTTCCACCGAGGGGTACAGAAGCAGATAGGAACAAATGATCACGACCGGCCAGCGAATAAGTATGACACTCGGCTTCGTTGGCATCGCGAGATGCGAGCCAAACCGCGATGAAGCGAACGGAAAGAGGTCAATCGCTGCAGTTGATTTAATCATTTACGCTTCCTGTGCATGTAAAACCGCTCGGACTCGGTTCTTCGCCGGCCTCCGGCATTTTCGCGCGGCACCGTAGGACGGGCGATTCGTTTTTTCAACGTCGACGGTCTTCTTAGAATCGCCGAGCGCTCCCTCAATCAGCCCCCAGCATCTTTTTCATCCGCTCAACGATATCGCGCGGCTGCGCCACAACCGTCTTGGCGATGGACTCAAGTTCCTCTCCGGTATGCGGATCGGCCTCCAGCTTTCGGGCCTTGGCTTCCAGCAAAAAAGCCGGATCGCTCATGGTTTTTTGAAAAGCATCACGCAACGTCTTGAGTCGGTCTACAGGAACGGCCGGCGGCACGCCAAAAGTCCGTCCCAGATCACCCGACGCTAAAACGGCCGCCACCAAAGACCGAGTTGCCGCCGGTGTTTTATAATCGTTCATCAATTCATGAATCGTCGGCACGTCCGGAGCTCTCGGATCGCGCTTGCGGCCGGTTTGAACCAAGACACGCACCAGGTTTTTCTTGCGCCAGCTGCTAAAAGGCTCGCGGGCAAAAAATGTCGGAATGCTGAGAGCGCGGCATACCACCTCGCCTCGCTCGAAGGCCAAGTCCTGCTCGGCGCCTCCCTGATAGCCCATCATGACGTTAAACTTGGCCCCCAATGCTTCTTCCAGAAGTTTCGGAATAAAGTGCCCGCTCGTTCCTGTACCGGTGGCCGAACATTTCGGCGCTTGCGAGGCCTTACGGACATCATCGATCGACTTATAGGGGGCATCGCTTTTCATATAGAGGAGCCACGGCGTGTTCTCGGTCGAGCCGATCCAACCAAACTTCGCCCAGTCGAACTGCACCGCCTTGTTGCCGACCAGCTGATCGAGATACAGCGATGGGCCGATCGAACCCAGGGTCAACCCGTCAGGCTTGGCAACGTTGTAAATGTAGTTCGCCGCGATCATGGAACCCGCACCGGGCATATTCTGCACGACCATCCTGGGATTGCCGGGGATATGTTTCGCCATATGGGCCGCAAGCAATCGTGCCCAGATGTCGTACCCGTCGCCCGCCTGATAGCCAACAACGATCGCGATGGTCTTACCCTGGTAGTGGGAAGTCTCGGCACTCGCGGCTGTGACGCTGGCCAAGAGGAGAATTGCGATCGATAAGATACCCTGCAACCGGATGCTCGCTTCAAACATTTCTGGTCACTCAAACGGTCTCAATTCCCCATCAACTTCTTCATCCGTTCCACTACATCCGCCGGCTGCATGCTGACTTCTTTGGCGAGAATCTCCAACTCCTCTCCGGTTACCGGTCTCATCTCCCAACCTCGCTTTTTGGCTTCATCCATAAGGTCCGGCTCCTTCAGCGTTCTCGCGTAAGCTTCGCGCAAAATTTTGACGCGGTCTGCAGGCAGGCCCGGAGAAGACAGAACCGGCCAAGAGCCAAACCCGCCGGCCCCGAGAGCGATAATCGCCAAGCGGCGATGGGATTCAGCCACTTTCTCTTTCTCCATATATTCCCAAAGCGTGGGCACCTCAGGGATCTTCGGATGGCGTTGGCGTGAAGTCTGAATCATAAAGCGGACAAAACCGGTTTTATGCCATGTCATGAACGGCTCGCGTCCAAAGAACGCCGCCACCGTAATGGCGCGACACTGAACCTCGCCTCGTTCAAGGGCCAAGTCCTGTTCAGCTCCGCCCGGATAACCGGTGACCAAGCGAAACTTTAGGCCTAAGGTTTCTTCCAAGAGCCGCGGAATTAAATGACCGCTCGTGCCAACGCCCGTGGCGGAACATTTAGGCGGCTCTTGCGCTTTGCGGATATCTTCAATCGACTTATAAGGAGCATCCGAGCGCATAAACAGCAAAGTCCCATTATGTTCCGGCGTGCCGATCCATGTGAACCTTGCCCAATCAAACCTCACCTCTTTATTCCCGGTCAATTGCGCCAGGTAGAGACCCGGCGCAATAAAACCGAGCGTCAGCCCATCGGGCTTAGCGACGTTGTAGATATAGTTGGCCGCGACCATCGAGCCGGCACCCGGCATGTTTTGAACGATAAACTCGGGGTTGCCAGGAATATGTTTGCCCATATGGCGCGCGTACGCGCGGGCCCAGAGATCATGAGTGTCGCCGGCTTGATAACCAACAATGATCCTAACGGCCTTTCCCTGATAAAAAGAACTCTGGGCGTTCACATTCGATGCTGCAAATACCACCAGTGCTAGAGTCATCAAGACTTTCATGGGATCCTTTCGCTAACCGCCAGACGAAGAACGTCACAAACCGCTACCGTCAGTTTGGAGCCCGGTTCTGCGCCTTCGTCCATTCATTTGGATCTATACGGCGAAACGATGATAAACGTAATCGTTGTACGCGCGGCAAACTTCCACCGCGTACTTGGGTATCTGAATGTATCCGACCGATAGACCCTCCGAAGTAAACAACACGGTCCGCTCGATCTTGGCTCGGTCGAGAAAGGCAAGCCAATCTTCGCCCGAGCCCCGGCGATATTCGCTGGCGGTGATCCGGTTTCTTGTCTGCGCGTTTTCCTCGTGCAATGCAAAGTGCATCCCGTCGAGCGAAGGAAAAACGCCCTGCCGACTGCGCGCCGGTCGGATGGCGTGTTGCTTGATTCGCGGGCTCATGAACTCCGCCATTTCCGGCACCGACTCCACGATATGACCATCGCAATCAATCACCGAGTAATGTCATAGGACATGGCTGACTCCTCCGCATTTTAGCAGCTGCGGCGCTATCTTAAATCGCGATGATTTAGGCGGCAAGAGGAAGGCTGGAAATCTCAGCTGCCAGGTGCCCTGATAACGCCCGTGCTTGCTCACCCGGTTCGTGGGATGCAGCCGACGAAGAATCAGGCCGATCGGTTGTGCGCTATTTAGCGAAACCGGCTGCGAACGGCAGGTAACAGGCACTCGCACCCGGAAGAAATCGATTACTTCTTTGCCGGAGCTGGCGTCTTTCCGATAGCAGCGAGCAGCTCACTGTAAGGAACGATTCGGCCATGGATCGGCAGGATTCGATCGACGTCGATGTT
>DASQUN010000236.1:0-3220 GCA_035641275.1 Candidatus Udaeobacter sp.
CGTATCTTCGCGAACAAAAATTCAACTGCGCTCGGAAGAAAGTCGGACGCTCAAACCGATAGGTGGGTTGGCACATGGGCTCGGCTCAAATCATTTTGCCCATAACGGTTCCATGAGCCGCTGAACCGGCTCTCTATGTCTGACTAGAACACGCGAGCAGCGCCAGGAAGTGTACGGGGCGTATGTCTGCGGAACGTCCTGAGTCCAAGAAGATTTTGTTGGTCTGTTCGCGAGACTGCACCCGGATGGAAGAGCATCTTCGCCACGCCGGTTATAGCGTTACCAAAGTGGGTGAAGGAACCGCGGCCATTGAACGCGCGAAGCGTCAGCCCCTAAATGCCGCCGTGCTTATTTCCACGGGTATGGAAATGGATTTAGCGGAGACCGCTTTGAACCTAAAGGACATCAATCCCACCGTGGAAATCATCGTCGTCGTGGGCTCGCACAATGCTGAAGAAAAGGCTGCACAAGCGGCTGCCATCGTTCAGGCTCTCCCGAAAACGAGTGTGGTAACTATCGGCGAGTTCGATCGTTATTTGGCATCCGTCGCACGGAAAGGGAAGCGATCTCATTAAGAGCGCAGAAGTAAGGACAAAAATTCCAGGCAACATCAGACCAAGCGGATGACATTATTAAGGAGGTAAGCATGATGAACCGACAAACTATCACGCTGAAACTGTTCATGCCCCTAGTTGTAGCTGCCCTGCATTTCACATTCTTTTCTATTTTTCTCCCCTCTACGGCAAGGGCGGGAGACAAGGTGAACCTGGCTTATGTCTCCGACTCCCCCGCTTCTTCAGCGGCCTATTGGGTGGCCAACGATGCCGGGCTGTTTAAGAAGCACGGACTGGATGTGGACATGCTCTTTATCAATGGGAGCACGCGCAGCGTTCAAAGCCTCGTAGCCGGCGACCTGAACTTTGCGGGAGCCGTCGGAACTTCCGCCATGAACGGGAGAATGGCCGGCGGGGACCTCGCCATCATCAATGGGCTAGTCAACACGCTCCCCTATTATTTGATCGGGAAACCCGAGATCAGGTCACCCGAGGATCTAAAGGGGAGATCGGCCGCGACACACATCCCTGGGACCTCAGCGGATTTTGCGTTGCGTCTGGCTCTGAAAAGATTTGGGATCCCGTACGAGAGTATTAAGGCAGTCATGGTGGGGGGTGCGCCCGCGCGAGTCGCGGCGGTGACGAGCGGGCAAGTAGATTTCGCCGTGGTTACCGAGCCTGGAAAGATTAAAGGGGAAAACGTAGGACTCAAGATGATCTTAGACATGGCCAAGCTCAAAATACCGTTTCAGTTCACCTGCACCGTAACGACAAGACAAATGATCCGCGATAATCCCGAAGCGGTTCAGCGAATGGCTAAAGCGATGGCTGAGGCGATTCACTACTATAAGAACCACGAGCCAGAGGTCATCAAAATTATGCAAAAGTACACTCGGGGCCAGAGCCGCGTTATTTTGGAAGGCGCGTACGACGCCTACCAAGAGCTGTTTGTCGCGGACACCTACCCGACCTTGGAAGGGCTAAAGAACACGCTGGAGGTTCAGGCCTCCTGGGATCCAAAAGCCGCAAACGCCAAGGTGGAGGATTTCGTCGATCTCCGTTTCGTCAATGAACTCAGGACTTCGGGATTTATCAAGCAGCTCTATGGTCCGGCCAAAGTGACGAGGCATTAGAAGAACGCCTGCAGCGAAACAAAAAAGGTCGGCGCGAAAGCGCGTAGCTCCGCCCGGAAGAAGGTAATGCGAAGACCAGGAGGGGAACCATGAAAAAGCGGTCTCACTGCTTCGGTCTCTTTTCGTTATTTGTTTTCCTGATTGTGGCTCCAGCCCAGACCCTGGCCGACAATTTTTATACAGGCAAAACCATTCGCGTGATCGTGGGCTTCGCCGCGGGCGGAGGTTACGACACCTACGCGCGGGCCGTTACACGCCATATGGGAAACCATATCCCGGGAAATCCCAGCTTCGTCGTCGAGAACATGGATGGCGCCGGCAGTCTTCTGGCCGCCAATTATCTTTACAACAAGGCGGAACCGGACGGCCTGATCGTGGGGAGCTGGAATAATCTGATGATTCTGCAGCAGGCGCTCGGGGCCAAGGCGATAAGATTCGACGCCCGCCGGTTCGGCTGGATCGGCGCCCCTAGCCCATCCCGATCTGTATGCGCCGTGATGGGCTTCACCGGTCTTAGGACCCTCGACGACGTCCTGAATTCGACAAGAGATCTGAAAATGGGGGCGACGAGGGCCGGCTCAACGACGGACGATTTGCCAAAGCTCATGAACATGTTCATGCGAACAAAATTTAACGTCATCTCAGGTTATACAGGCACCGCAAAAATCAGAGTGGCCATGCAGAGCCGGGAGTTGGACGGCGCATGCTGGGGCTGGGAGTCAATGGCCGCAACGGCTAAAGCGCTGCTGGAGGCCAAGGGAGACGAGCGGCTGATTCCTTACGTCATAGACGGCAAGAGCGAAGATCCGAAGGTAAAAGATCTGCCGCAGTTCACGGACGTTATTGAAGACAAGGCCAACTTGGCAGCTTTCAATGTTTGGCGAAAGCCAAAGGCATTCGAGCGGCCTCTCACTGTTCCGCCGAACACGCCGAGGAATCGGTTGGAGATCTTGCGCAAGGCCTATCAGCAGACACTCAACGACCCCAAATTCCTGGCAGAGGCAAGAAAATCTAAACTGGTCGTAGAGCATGTATCTGGAGAACAGATAGATGGGGCTGTGAGCGAGATCCTCTCGATTTCTCCCGATGCGAGAGAAAAGCTCCAGTTCCTGGTCAAGAGGCAAGGGCAGACGTCCTAAAGAATCGACAGTCTGAAATTAGACTGTCAGGAGGCGAAGGTCATGAATACAAAAATTTTTCGTTCTTCAGTCGTCGTCATCGGACTGTTCCTCCTAGGCGCTCTGTCGCAAGCGGGCGCGGATGAGTTCTATAAGGCCAAAACCATTCGCTTTGTCGTCGGCGCCCCGGCCGGCGGCGGCTACGACACCTACACGCGGGCCATTGCGCGGCATCTCGGCAAGCACATTCCGGGGAATCCGTCGATGCTGGTGGAAAACATGGAGGGCGCAGGTTCCCTGATTGCGGCCAATCATGTCTACAACAAGGCCGAACCCGATGAATTAACGATTGGCGTTTGGATTAGCGGTCAGATCATACGCGACGCGCTCGGCGATAGAAGCATCAAATTTGACG
>DASQUN010000237.1:0-9611 GCA_035641275.1 Candidatus Udaeobacter sp.
AATTTTGCTACTGATCGTCATCTTTCCGTTCCTGGTGCTGATCTATGTCTCGTTCGTGACCTATGTGCATGTGCCGGGGGAAAAAACCTGGGAGTTGCTGACGCTCGATAACTATCGATCTAACTTCACTGATACGCGCACGTACCGGGCGCTGCAGAACAGCCTTGTGCTGGCGGTCGGTGGAGCCACGCTCTGTATGCTTTTGGCCGCCGTGACCGCGTGGGTAACGACGAAGACCAAGGCGGCGGGCAGGGGGATCATCGAAGCCTTGACGTTTATTCCCTGGGCCTTTCCTGGCACGGCGCTCGCCATTGGCCTGGTGTGGACTTATGTCTACGTCCCGCTGCCGATCTATGGAACGTTGTGGATCTTGCTTATCGCCTATATCACGCGTTTTTTTCCCTATGGTCTGCGTACCATGACCAGCACCGTCGTCCAGATCCATGACGACATGCAGGATGCCTCCATGGTCTGCGGCGCCGGATTTGCGGCCACGTTTCGACGCGTTCTACTTCCGCTGCTGCGCCCGGGGTTTATCGCCGGTTGGATTATTCTATCGACGATTTACTTGCGCGAGTTCAGCACGTCGGTCTTTCTCTATTCGCCGGGCTCGGAGCCCTTGGGGCCTCTGCTCTATCACTTCTACGTCGACGGCAATCTCGGCCCGATGTGTTCACTGGCCTTTATCGTTAGCAGCATCTGTATAGTTCTAATCGTCGTTGCTCATAGGATAGGCAAGGCAGCAGGGCATTTTGAAGGTGGATGATCCCAGATCGCGGTGGATTTTTATGGAAGCACACATAGCCAAGAAAATCATCGACCGATATCTCACATACGACGAGGTCAAACGGCTGCTCGTCAGGCTGGTTCAACATGCCAGCCCGCAGACGGAGCTGCTTGAAACGGAGCCGCAAGTGCTGGCGTTGATCAGTGACGTTATCAAACCGGAATTGGAGCAGGCCGGACTCCATCCTTCCATCGATCAAAAGGGCAACTTGGTTCTTCGAATCAACGGCCGAAGCCCGCGGGATCGTTTAATGCTCGTGGGCTATGCGATGAACGCGGCACCGAGCACGATGCGCCATCCCTATTCCGGCGAAGTTGTCGATGGCGCTCCGTATAAACTAGACGGCGAATGCGTTTGGGGCCGCGGCGCTTGTGAACAAAAGGGTAGCCTAGCGGCGATGGTCGCGGCCGCCCGCTTTCTTGGAATCAATAAAGTCGAACTGCCGAGCGACTTCTACTTCGTTGTCAGCACAGCCGGAGAGACTGGACGCCATGATTCGCTCGCCCACGTGCTCGATCATGATAATGTTGCGTCCGACTGGTGCATCATCGACGGGCCGCCCGAGATTCAACTGGGCAACAAAGGCCGCGTGGATGTGCTCGTTACCGTCAAAGGCAAACAGGCCCATAGCAGCCGTCCTTGGGAGGGCATCAACGCCATTGAAGGCGCCATGAAAGTCATTGAGAAAGTTAAGCCATTGATGCCTTTTCCGGAGGACAAGAGCCATCCCGAGCTCGGCAAGGTGAGCCTCACGGCCAATGCAATCGAAAGTTTTCCGAAGGCCACGCACACGATCCAAAGTGAATGCCGGATCATGTTCGATCGTCGGCTGCTTCCGGGAGACGATCCGAAAAAGGCGGTTCAGCAAATGGAGGAGACCATCGGCAAGATCGAGCCTTTTGAGATCGAAATTCAGCCGCGGGCCTTCATGTATCCAAGCGAGGTGGGAAAAGACGCCGAAGTCGTGCAGGCACTGGAAACCGCGATTCGCACCATGCTGGGCCAGCAACCCGCGTATAGCTTTTCCAGCTCGGCCAACGATACCGGCCTATTCAATTTCAGGCGAATTCAGGCGATTAATTACGGCTCGCGGGACATTCGCTTTCAACACACGGATCATGATCTAGTTTCGATCAGCAAAGTGTTCGACGCCGCCAAAGTGTTCGCCTTCCTAGCGATTCACCGCTAGCCCGCAGCAGTCAAATCGTTTCAGCAGCGCCAACCGTTCGCCGAAACGAACCCTCTTGATCCTGAAGATTCCGGAGCCTGGATCACCCGTGCGCAAGAGCGCAGAGAACAGAGTTGAGCAGATGGCTGCGTAAACGGAGGCCCGCATGATTGACGGGCCTCCGCCGGCGAACAAGGTGGCAACTTAGCGCTGAAGACCGCGGCGGCGACGTTTATCGCCAGCCCAATCCCCAGGGGCCTGCACCGTATCGTCCAAAGACCATGCCGGGACGGCTGAGGATTTCACTTCGCACGCTGGGGTTCCGCCTTAGGAAATACCTGAGTTGAGGCCGGTCCTCCAGGTATCTCGGATTGTTCACCAAATTTGGATTGCGTTCCAGATCCCTGGCAATTTGGGGGTGATCACGGAGAAACTCGCGAAACTCTCGCATCTCGCCTCTGCGATAATAATCGCTTCTGTGCGAAAAGTGATCGGCGGAGGCGACGTTGACCATTCCGTCCATGACCACAGCGGACAAAGACAGAAACAATGCGGAAGATAGTAATCCGATTCGAACACCTTTCAGCTTCATGCTAGATCCCTCCTTTACCTCTTTGGACGATTGAGGAGGCGATCTGTTACGATGACTCCGCCGGCAAAATACGATCGGAAAATTGAATAAATGCGGTTGAGTCGCTTCAATTGTTGTGCCGGGTCAGTTAAGTCCCAGCCCTGAGACAGTTAGATTTCAAGAATTAACCTGGCGCCGTGCGTCAGCTTGGCGTCCAGGGAGGGCAGGGTTGAAGCTTTTGATCGCAGGAATACGGCATACGGAGATGGTCCGTACATACGCATCCAGTCCATCAGTGGACTTTGTGGATCCGAAGGGGAGAGAAATTCGAGCAAGTGGGAGCCGACCGCGAATTCGACGCCTTTGGCTTTGAGGTCCTCGTCTTCGATCGGCCGGCCGGCCATGCCAAGTACGGCCTTGTACCAGCGCTCCAGCGTTGAAATCTCCGCGGTGACTACGGTTAATTTGTGGATTTCGGTTACGCCGTTTCCGTGGTCACGCTGTTGAGGAATTCGCTCTTCCCTAGGCGTTATGTCCTGGATGAGAAAGGGCGCGACCCCGCGGTGGCTGCCGGTCGCCAGTGACAAGACCCATTTTAGCTCATACCCATCCGGCCGCGTGCGCGACCACGGCACGGGGTCGTTGATCGCCACACCGGCGTCCCGCAACTTCTGCGTATCGCCTCTCAGGTCATCCGTCTGCATGCAATAGTCGACGAGTCGCTCGCCTTTAAGCAACGGGCCCCACCAGCGATGATCGAAAGCCTCCCGGTAAAAGGCGATGATTTCAATGTACGATCCGTCGGCCAATGAGATCAGGGCATTGTGACTGCCGACAGGGTGACGCCCCCCCGGTACGACAGTGAAACCTATTCGCTCGTAGTCTTTCGCCGCCTTCTCCAGATCGGTGACTACGATCACCAGGTGATCGATACCTTTAAGCATAGCCTTTCATCCACCTAAAAGGCTATTGGAACGCCGGGACGACGTCTTCCAAAAACCGTCTGAGCTGCCCTGTCTGGTCCCATGACGTCATTCGTAAGGTGATGTGATTTAGCCCTGCAGCAAAGTAAGCCTTGAGCTCGTCCGTGCACTGCTTCGGGCTGCCCGCGGTGGTAAAACCTTCGACGAACCTCATGCTGAAATTTGCCGTATAGTACTTGTCGAGAAACGCCTTACTCTCATTCAACGCGGCTTTGCGATCTTCATTGATGTTGATGTTGTGGTAAAGGGAAGTCCCGAGCTTTGCGGGATCGCGGCCTTCTTCCTTGGCCATCGCTCGAATGCGCGTCCACTGTGACTTGAATTCTTCCGGCGTCACCTTGTTCGTCATCCAGCCGTCGGCGAAGCGAGCCACGCGGCGTAAACCGCGTTCGACCGCGGCATCCGGTGCGCTGGCGCCGTCTCTCCATGTCAGTCCGGTGGGATTGCTCGCGATCCAAATCGGCATCGGGTTCTGCAGCGGTCGGGGCTCGATGGTCACTCCTTCGAACTCATAGAAGCGGCCTTTGTGCGATGCCTTTTCCTCGTGAAACAGTTTGCGGAGAATCGTTATCCCTTCTTCAAGCCGGCCGACCCGCTCGGTGTCTTTGATGCCCATAACTCTGTGTTCCAGCGCCTGGGCGGCACTCTGCTCGTTGGGGCCGCCCAAACAGACGGCGAGCCAGGCCCGTCCATTCGAGATCACGTCCAAGCTGGCCCATTGCTGCGCTAATAGAGCCGGGTGGCGATGGGGAAAAGTCGCCATACAACCGACCGCAAGACGAACTTTTTTCGTGATCGCCGCCAGCGCCGAGAGCAGAGCGATGGATTCGAGCCGCGGTTTCGCCAGAAGGCTGTCGCCGACCCAGACCGCTTCGAAGGCGCCGGAATCCTCGCCTCGCCTTGCCATATCGAACAGTTGAGGAACCGTTACCGCGCCGATGATCACGCCGCGATTCGCCAATGTGAGTCCAAAAGAGCCCATGATTCACCTGCTCCTTTGGCCCTCTATAGCACACGGCATAGGCGATGCGAAGCTGAGGACTCTGGATTGACACGATTTTTCATCCGTGGTTGGTTTAATTCTTCGATCAGAAAGAGGAGCTCTCATGGCCGTAAATTTTCGCGCTTATCTCGACGCCCTAAGAAAAAACGACGAGCTTACAGTGATTTCCAAGACTGCGGACCTGCGCGACATAGCGGCTCTCGTGCCGCAGTCCGACAAGGCCCTCTTGTTCACAAGCGTCCGCGGCTATGCGATGCCGGTTGCCTCAGGCCTGTTGCAATCGCGTAATCGCCTAGCCATCGGCATGGGCGTTCCGTATGACAAGATCGAAGCGAAACTGCGCCGTGCGATGGATCAACCGGTCAAGCCCAAACGGATGCAAAAGGCTCCCGTTAAAGAAGTGATTCTTACGAAGAACAAAGTCGATCTATACCGGCTACCGGTGCCGGTCTTTTCGATCATGGATGGCGGCCCGATGATTACGGCCGGTATTGTTCTCGCCGAAGATCCGGAGTTCGGATTGAACGCAGGTATCTACCGGATGATGCTCAAGGAGAAAAATATCACCGGCATCGACATCGTGACGCCGAACAATCTGCGCAAGTTCGCCGAGCGCGCGGTGCAAAGGAAAAAGCCTTTACCCATTTCCGTTTCGATCGGCACGCATCCGGCTGAACTGATCGCCTCGACGTTCAAGGCCAATCTTGGCGTAAACGAGCTGACCTTTGCAGGCGGACTTCGTGGCCAGGCGCTGCCCTTGGCCGACGGCGAAACCATTCCCATCCCGTGCCTCGCCGATGCGGAGATCGTTCTCGAAGGGGAAATCCTGCCGGAAGGTTGGGTTCATACCGAAGGGCCATTCTGCGAGTTCAACCGGCTCATGGGCGGTATCCACATGAACCCACACGTGCGGATCAAAGCGATCATGCATCGCAAAGATCCGATTTATTATGCTCTCCACATGCCTTGGGAAAACATCTGGATGAGCGCGCCGATCTATGAAGCGGCGGCCTGGCGCGTGCTGCATGAGGCTGGCGTGCAGGCGACCGCGGTCAATGTGACACCGGGCGGCTGCTGCCACTGGCACATCGTCGCCGGCATCAAAAAACAACCCGGCGATGGCAAGAACGCCATGATGGCGCTGCTCTCCATTGCCGATATCAAGCATGTGACCATCGTCGATGATGACATCGACGCGTTCGATCCCACGGATGTGGAGTGGGCCGTGGCGACCCGCGTCCAGGCGGATCGTGACGTGCTGATTGTTCCTAACGCCCGATCCAAACCGTTAGATCCATCGCTTCCGCTCACGCCGGGCCGTATCCCGACGACCGCAAAGATGGGAATTGATGCAACGATTCCAGAGGATGTTCCGAGAATTCGCTACAACCGGATTGTTTATTTCAATCAAGATAAAGTAAAGCTTGCGGATTACCTGGGAGCCGCAGAGACTCCAGCCAAGGCACGAGAAAAAACGACACCTGCCGAAACCGCTGAGTCGATGACGGCAAAGGTTCTAGAAGCTTTGGCTGAATCGCATCGTTTTTTTCCAGATCTGTTGGAAATCTTTTCGCAAGACGAATTTCACACGATCGCCGAGGCGGTGGGCTTGCTGCATCAACGCGGCAAGATCGTTCAAGACCAAGAAGGCAAGTATCAGCTCAAAGAGGAGGCTTAGCTGCTTCGCGGGATCATCAAGTCAGCCTGCCCGCCCGGACCGTCAAGTGCGGTGCTTGCGGTTGTAGCGTGCGATCTTGTTCTCGAGCTGCTCGATGCGGAGGATCAGATCCTCTTCAAAGAGCTCTGGCGAGTCGTAACCCCGGAAGTCGGTCAATGGTGTGCGAACATTTGTACGTTCGAAAGCGGCAGTAGCGTTTTTGCCGGTTTGCGGGATGGATGACGGCTGCGAAAGCAGATTCTGGATAATCGAACCGAACAGCAGCACAGAGCCGCCCGCGGCGCAGTAAAAACCCCATAATAAAATATTCTCTGCCATCGCCTTATAGTGCGATAACCGTCATCCCGTTTCGAAAGAGTGCCAACCTATATCGCCAGCTTCGGTGGAAAGTCAAACAGTTGCGGCACCGCCGTGTAATCGCGCTGAGGGCTGACGTCTGCGAAACCGCCGGGCAGGAGAAGAGCCTACTCCAGCCCCGCTTTCAAATCGAAATAGAGAAGCCTGTGGAAAAGGTGTTCTCCTGCCTCTCGGCGAACCGACAGCCGTCCGGGTCTGTGCGAGCGAGAAGCGAGCCCACGCTGGACTGAGTTGCAGATTTCTGCATCCTCGTTCTGAATCCGCTCGCTGACCGCAATGCTAGCCAAGTTCTGTTCGCGAGCCAGCGCGGAAACATCTGCGAAGTAAAAATCGAAGATGACTTCAGTGCGATCAACGGCGCGTGGAACGACAAGGTTCGTGTCCAGGATCCCCTCGTACCCATTGATCATGAAATTTGGGTAAATCCAATAATATTGAGCCCGCTCGCCTTTACGGACGGCGGCCGTGGTTGAGTCGCCTCGACCGTTCACGACAGGGGACGATTGCAGACAGAAACGTTCGCCGTTTTCGATAGTGTACTGGCTGTAGTCTAGAACGCTGTCGAGCGCACCGTGCAGATGCGGGACGTGATAGCCGCCATCGAGATAGTTGTCAACGAAGACTTTCCAGTTACACTCGAGCGTATAATGCCGTCGCTCGACCCAGTGGAGATTTTCAAGCTTCAGGCGCTGGATTCGACCGCTGAGGTCGGCGCCGAGAAACTGTTCCAGTGATGGCCCCCCGGATTCAAGGTTTACGAATACCCAGCCTTGCCATACGGACGTCTGAACCGGGATAAGCCCGTTTTCCCCTGGCTCGAAATTCTGAACTCCCGCGAAATCCGGCGTTCCCTTTAGCGACCCTTCGAGCGTGTACGTCCAGCCGTGGTAAGGACAGCGAAGATTTTGCGCTCGCCCTTCGGCCTCAGTCACGATGGCGGCACCCTTATGACGGCAGACGTTGAAAAATCCGCGCAGGATGCGGTCCTTGCCTTTGATGACTAGAATCGATTCTCCAGCCAACTCGCAAGTTATGTATTGCCCAGGGTCGCGAAGCTGGTCGGCCCGCCCGACCATCAGCCACGATCGGCCAAAGACCGTCCGACGCTCTAGTTCGAAAATCTGCGGATCAGTGTACCACCCCCCTGGCGGAGCGTGCGCGTCAGCGAGTGATGCGCTCGCGTTGTAGTGCTCGATGATTTCTCTAATCGATGGTGACATGGTTAAGCGGTGTGCTTCGTTGATGGTCTATTCACCCTCACGACCATGATTCTCGTATCGGCTCCGGCTCGATGTGGAATAGTGAGGGCCCTTGTGAAATATCTCTCAGTTGCGAAACAATTGTCAATCCGATCGTTCCGCTCCTTGACAGGACTTCCGAGCCATTATTTAGTAGGGACTCATTATGCCGGTCAAAGAAGGAACCCTAGGGCACATTGTCTTCAACGTGCGCGATCTGAGAAAGTCGGAACAGTTTTACCGCTCTGTTCTCGGCATGAAAGTCTCCGCCAGAAATCGGCGGACAAAGATGTCGTTTTTGAGCTTTGGTCGGGAGCACCATGACATCGCGCTGATGGAGTTGCCGGCAGGGAGAAAACACGTGGCCGGGGATGGAACACCTAAGCTTCACCATTTCTGTATATACGTCAGGACTGCCGAGGAGGTCGACAGCCTGATGCCGGTTCTTCGGCGCCGCAAGATCACCATCGTCAGCGGGCCGGAAAACCTTGAAGTCGCCGGGAACCGGTCGGTCGCCTTTCTCGATCCGGACGGCAATCGAGTGGAAATCGCCTGCAATGCAAACAAATTCAGATTCGACAATCGGAAGAGCTAGTTCACGAAAACGGCGGCGACAGTTGAAAAGAATTGTTTGGGATTCGTATCCAACCTGAAGGTGTGGAAGCGATTTGGCAGACTTCGCGAAGACCAACCGCAAACGGCCAACGGCGCCGATCCGAAACGCTTTGTGGAGCCGCGCTTCTTGAAAGAGTTGGAGGATAGCAGCTTCGTGGCCCAGCTCTATAAAATGAGTTTATCTGAGGTGATTCATGTCTGCTGAAGCGGTTCTCAGTGGAAAGACCTTACCAACCAAAGAATTCTGCGACGTCCTGGTGAGTGAAGTAAAGAACGGTCACGCCCGACTGCGCCATCCGTTCTACCTGGCGCTTTACGACGGCAAACTCCCGCTCGATGAGATCCGCATGTGGGCGAAGGAAGCCTGGGGAATTTTTGCTTACAACGTGGCGATCAATACGGCAAAGCTCGTCCGCTGTCAGTTGTCCGGCATCCACGATCCGCAGATTCACAAGAAGTTCGTTGACATTATCCAATCCGAAGTCGGTTATCAGTATTTCCAAGGCGCGCCACGAAAAGTTCCGGGTCATCGCGCGCTCTTTCTCCGCTTCGGGGAAAGCATCGGTATTCGTGCGTCCGAGCTGGAACGCCGTGAGCGTGAAAATGACTTTTTGCCGATGACGATGTTGGCGCGAACTGGGTGGCTCGATATCGCTCTGAGAAGCGACACGATTCTGGAGCAGGTTGCCTCCACGAACTGCTGCAACGAGTTCTCTAACCAGCTAACCGGCGGTAGGTTTTTCAGGGCTTTTAAGGACCACTACGGGCTCCAAGAGCACGATATTCAGTTCTTTGCTGAACACGGCGAGGCCGACACCGAGCATAGCAATATTGGCTATGAGCTCGTAGAACAATTCGCCACGACCAACGAGCTTCAGGTGAAGGTGCTCAGGGCTTTGCAAAAAGGGTTGAGCATTTGGTGGGCGGTGACCGACGGGGTGGTGCGGGAATGTGAAAAGCGAAAGCGAAAATATACGGGCTGAAAGGGAGCCCCCATGGATATACTTTCCACTTATCATTTAAGGCAGTGGGTCGAGGAGCACAAGGAATACTTCAGCCCGCCTTTCAGAACGAACCGTCTCATTGTCAGTCACAAAGACTTCCTGGTCATGACGCTGCGCGGGCCGAACACGCGCCTCGATTTTCACATAGAGCCCGGCGACGAATTCTTCTACCAGGTCAAGGGCGATATGGAGCTGCATCTCAAGCCG
>DASQUN010000238.1:0-3940 GCA_035641275.1 Candidatus Udaeobacter sp.
GCGGCATCGCGCCCGGCGCGGACCCGAAGCTTTATTTTATTCCCGCGGAGCCGGCGGAGAGCGACCGCGGCACCCAGATTGCCTCCAGTCTGCCGCAGAACATTTTGCAGCAAGATCCTGCGCTGCTCATACTCAAGCGCACCGAGCCGATTTTGATCGATGTCAAACAACTATCTTTCGGAGGAAACCAGCAGTACCTGTCGCTTCAAGTGCGTCCGGGCGACGTCATCATGGTCCCTGGCGGCGGGCAGGTCATGGTGGAAGGATGGGTGGAAAAGCCTGGCGCCTATCCGGTTACACCGGGACTTACGGTCGCGGGCGCGGTGATCGCCGCTGGCGGTCAACTCTATCCTGCGGATCCGAATGCCGTGAAAGTCATTCGGCCGGACCGCGGCGGAAACAAAACCGTCCTGCTCGCCGACCTCGAAAAAATCAAACATGGCGACGCTCCGGATATCCCGCTTCAAAGCGGCGATATCATCGACGTCGCCGCGCAAACTTCCAAGCTGGTTCCGTACGGGTTCTATCACTTTTTCAAGACCATGGTGAACATCGGAGTCGGTGCGAACATTCCCCTTATTAAGTAGGTTCAGGCGAAGCAAGGCTAAGGTTTAGGTTTGAAGCAAATCCAATCTCATTCTCAACCGGAACAAGTTTTGGCTATTGTCCTAAACCTCAGCCTAAACCTTGGACTTTAGTGATGCCTCAACCTCAACCTGTTATGGACCGGCTAAGGGTTATTGTTGGAAGCAAAACCAACTGGAAAAATTGTGGGAACGATCCTTAACCTAAACGTAATGGGAACCTCAACCTTAAACTTCATAACGATGCTAAACCTTAGCCTTAACCTTGACCTGGATACCTGATGGAACAAACCAATCAACCGTCTCCCTATTTCATCCGGCGCACTGCGGGGCCGGAGAATCAGACGATCGACCTTCGCGAATTTTCGATCGTCGAGGATCAAGTCCATCCGCTGCGCGACTACTGGCTGATCGCCAAACGTCACCGTTGGCTGATCCTGAGCTGCGCCTTGGTGTCATTCATCGGCGCCGCGCTCTATACGTTTACCCGGACTCCCCTCTACACGGCGGAAGCGACCTTGCTGATCGAGCGCAAAGCGCCGCAGTTCCTGAAGGTCCAGGACGCTCGCCCTGAATCGATCGATTACGCCGACACTGAATTTTACAAGACGCAATATGAGATCTTAAAAAGCCGCGCGCTGGCGGAACGGGTCATTCGCGACCAAAGTCTTGAGAATGATCCGTTATTTGTCGGCGAAAAAACTGAACAAACATCGAAGTGGAAAATTATACCGAATCTGTGGAGTTCCGTGAGCGGATGGGTGGCAGGTCTCACCGCTAAACCCACTAGCACTGCCCCGGACCCCGGAGCTATCAGCACCGGGCTCATAAACACCTATCTTTCTATGTTGGAGATTAGGCCGGTCGGCGGCACCAGCCTGGTCCAGATCAAATTCACTACGCCCGATCCCGCGCGTTCGGCGCGTTTCGCCAATGCTCACGCTGCTGCCTATGTGCGCTATGGTATCGATCTGCGCTCGCAGACCAACGAGCAGGCGAGCGACTTTTTGCAACAAAAGCTCGTTGAGTTGAAAGAGCGGGTGAGACAATCCGAGGCGGCGTTGAACGGTTACCGCAAAGAAAAGAACATCATTTCGGTTGACGAAAAGTCCAATCCCACACTAGACCGGCTTGCTGATTTGAACAAAAGCCTGACCGCCGCCGAAGCGGAGAGAATTGCCGCCGAGGCCCAGGTAAGCACTATACGGGGCCGTAACCGCGATGAATTACCGGCGGTGCTCGGCAGCACTTTAGTGAATAGCCTGAAAGGTGAGCTTAACAGGCTTGAATCGGAGTGGGCCGCCTTATCGAAAGAGTTTAAGCCGGGCTATCCCGCGTTGGATAGCCTGAAAGCTCGGATGGAGGAGAACCGGCGGCGACTGAATATTGAGGTCCAAAACCAAGTCAATGCCATCGAAGCCCCCTATAGGGCCGCCAAAGCCAAGGAGTCGGAGCTGCGCGCGAGAATGGAGGAGCAAAAACGATTAACTCTCAATCTTAAAGATTCTGCCGTGCAGTACGCGATTCTGGCGCGCGACGTGGACACGAACCGCCAGCTCTATGACGGCGTGCTCCAACGTTTGAAAGAAATTGGCGTAGCTGCGGAGGTTCGTACTTCCAACGCGTATATCATGGGCAGCGCCGAGCCTCCGCTCTGGGCCAGCTATCCAAAAAAACAAAAAAGTTTGATGTTGGGCCTTTTCATGGGCCTCGCGGGAGGAATAGGTCTGGCTTTCTTCCTCGATCGACTCGATAGCACCCTCAAAAGTTCGGAAGAGGCGGAACGTTACACCCGGCTTCCTAGCCTTGCGGTCGTGCCGGACTTCGCGCTTCTGAACGGAACCCACAACGGAGGTCGCGCCAATTACGTTTCTCGCCTCGTGAGCTCGGCAAAAGCCGAGCTGCCGGGCTGGGTGCGCGGGCCATCCAAAAATACTGAGCGGCAGCTTGTGTTGGACCATCACCCGTTATCTGTCGTAACCGAAGCTTACCGAGGATTAAGATCGTCCTTGCTGTTGTCCCAGGCCGGAGCAGCACCCCAAACGGTGCTGATTACGAGCGCTCTGCGCGGCGAAGGAAAAACCACCACTCTGATCAACACTGCCATCATGTTTGCTCAGATGGACACTAAAGTATTGATCATCGATGCTGACCTGCGGCGCCCGCGCTGTCGCGCTTATCTGAAGATGGACAACACGGTGGGGCTCACTGAACTTCTAGCCGGGCAAATAGAAGTGCAGAGAGCGATCAAACCGACGCCGATAGACAATCTTTCTTTAATGAGCAGCGGTACTCTGCCGCCCAATCCCGCCGAACTTTTGGGCTCTAAGAAGATGCAGGAAATTCTCCAACAGCTACGAGAACAATATGAATTTATCTTCATCGACTCTTCTCCGGTGATGGCGGTGAGTGACGCCCTTCTCTTATCGACTAAAATAGATGGCGCGCTGCTGGTGATTAACGGCAAGACACCGAAGCAGCTCGTCAAGAAAGCCTCCGCGCGCCTCATCGCTGTGCGCACCAAAATGCTCGGGATCCTACTGAATGGAATAGATATACGTAACGGCGAATTCGGATATTATTATCGCCATTACTATGATTATTACCCGCAAGATCCGGAAACACGCAACGGCTCAACAAGACGGCGGAATGGAAAGGTTCTGTCGGAAAGGTCTGACGCCGCGGCATGGACGACATCCGGTGATGAAGACTCTCAGGATTTTTTAGAAATTATCTCTGCCAAGCTTTTTGACGCGATGGGACCTATGGCGACCTTGGTTCTCCGCGAGCATATCTTGGCCCTAGGCGAATCCCCGGACGCTTTTCCGAAAGCGAAGCAAAAAGAACTTATCAAGCGAGTCGGCAGAGAAATTTTGACCGATTCTTTCCGTTTACGTTTCGAGCAAGAGATGTCGAAGGAGATTGAAACGCTTGATAGCCATGCAGTGTGAATACAGCAGCTCGGCTGTCTTGTGCTGAAGGATCAGTTAAATTGTCCGAAACGGACCGGTCAACGATTCTGGCTCCCTGCTTCTTGTTGCCTGCCTACTCCCGGCTTTTAGTTAGCTCCCTGCTCCCTAAAGTTCCATGGAAGAAATCCTTATAGAACCCGGCCGCGGGTTCAAGCACTACTGGCGTGATCTCTGGCGCTATCGCGAGTTGTTTTACATTCTCGCCTGGCGCGACATTCTGGTCCGCTATAAACAGACTGTGATCGGGATCGCATGGGCGCTCATTCGACCATTCGTGACAATGCTCGTCTTTACGGTTGTCTTTAACAAGGTCGCGAAGCTCGAAGCTCCAGGAGCGGTGCCGTACCCGTTGCTGGTTTTCGCCGCAATGCTTCCATGGCAATT
>DASQUN010000239.1:0-4149 GCA_035641275.1 Candidatus Udaeobacter sp.
GGCGGCCTGGGCTTTCAGCCGCCGCATGCCGGCAGGAAAATTTACCGGTACGCTGCCGGATTCCAAGTCCCTGCACGTGCCTTTGCAGGGGCGCACGGCGGTAATGGGCGTACTCTCCGTGCGGCCGCCGGCAGAAGAATCTTTTGATTTGAGCGAACGAGATCTACTCGAAGCATTCGCGGTACTCATCGGGTTGGTGCTTGAAAAAGACCACATCATAGAAGCTTTTAAACGTGCGGAGATCCTAGAGGCGTCGGAGCATCTCAGGCGCGCGCTGCTGGAAAGCGTCTCCCACGAGCTGAAGACACCGTTGGCAGCCGTTAAGGCCGGCATCGATGCACTGGCGCGGCAAACCAACGGCGACGAAATAAGACAAACAACGCTGCGAGAGGTGCAAGTAGCCGTGCGCCGCCTACACCGGGTCATCAATAACCTGCTGAACATGACCCAAATCGAATCGGGCGTGATCCAGCCGAAGTTGGATTGGTGCGAGGTGGCAGAGCTTATTCACGCAGCCGTTGAGTTAGCGGGCGAAAACATTGGCGAGCATCAAATCGTAGTTGATGTCGATCAGAGCTTACCGATGGTCAAGCTAGACCAACCTCTTCTCGAGCAGTGCCTCTGTAACCTCCTGCTGAACTCTGCAGCAAACAGCGCGCCGGGAACAAAGATCATCGTACGCGCCGACCTAACCGATCAACAATTGATTCTTTCAGTTCTCGACGAGGGTAAAGGAATCCGGAAAGAAGACTTGCCGCGTATCTTTGAGATGTTTTATCGTGGAACAGACGCTGCTCCCGGTGGAACAGGGCTCGGTCTTGCGATCGTTGATGGCTTCGTCCGCGCGCATGGAGGAAGCGTGCGCGCGGCCAACCGGGAAACAGGGGGAACCGAGTTTGTAATCACCATTCCCGTGGAGACTCTGCCGCCGGAAATCATGGAGACTTTTGCTTGAGTGAGCACGCCACAGCACTGGTCATCGACGATGAAAGGCAAATTCGGAAACTTCTTCGCATTGTTTTAGAGCAAGAGCATTACCGCGTCCTCGAAGCAGAAACCGGCAAACAGGCGCTCTCGGATATCGCGCTCCGAAGACCGGACGTCGTCTTGCTTGACCTCGGGCTGCCGGATATGGACGGACTGGCGGTTTTAAAAAGGCTCCGCGAGTGGAGTCACGTGCCGGTATTGATTCTCTCGGTCAGGGAAGGAGCTGAGGACAAGGTTCCTGCGCTGGATGCCGGCGCCGACGACTATGTGACAAAACCGTTCGAAGCAGCCGAGCTTTTAGCCCGTCTTCGGGCCATTCAGCGGCGGGCGACGTCAGCCAGCGAGGCGCCTTTATTTCGCGCCGGCTCACTTGAGATCGATTTCAATGCGCGCGCGGTGACCGTGAAAGGACGCGAAGTAAAACTCACAGCGACCGAGTATGCGCTACTTAAAATTCTCGCCCAGCACGCGGGCAGGGTCGTCACGCACAAACAGTTACTGCGAGCCGTTTGGGGACCGAATGCCGAAGAGCAGTCTCAATATTTGCGCGTCTATATGACTCATTTGCGCAAAAAAATTGAACCCGCCGACGCTCGGGAAAAGCTTTTACGAACCGAAAGTGGGATCGGTTACCGCCTGGTAGCCCCGCCGCAGCGCTAGGATTGTGGAAAACCGTTAGGCGAGGCCCTTCAGCCTTCGTCGCGCGCACTGACAGGTCCAGTTCTAATTGAGGGCTGTTTCCAGTTTTCGACCTCACTCTGATCTTTTGCTACTGATCGTGGTCTTTTCATTTTTTCTTTGACCTGTGTATAGTGTGTGGCTGCGCTGCAAATTTTTTCAGCGGGTTCGATCTTGCGCAGGGAAGAATCACGCGTTCTCTTAGTCGTTTGCCTCGGAACTTTTTTTCACATTCAGAGCGTCGGTAGCATCAGCGTATCCCTCTCGGCCATCCAAAAAGAATTCGACACGACCTTGGCCGCTGTCCAATGGATCGGCTTGATGGGAGCGATCATGCTCTCGAGCCTTTCGCTTTGCTTTGGACGCGCCGGCGACCTCGTCGGACGAAAGTTGATTTTCAAGATAGGGCTCGCGCTGTACACGGCGGGCGCGGGTCTAGCAGCCCTCTCGGGAACCTTTCCGCAATTGCTCGGGTTCCGGTGCGTCATGGCCTTCGGTTTGGCCATGGCCGCACCTCTCGCAGGCGCGATCGTAGCCTCCGTTCACACGCATGAGAGCAGAGGCCAGGCTTTGGGTTTGCTGGCTGCCTCCATCGCACTGGGCAGGACGACGGGACCGACCATCGGCGGGGCCATTCTTCACCTCTGGGGATGGAGATCGGTCTTTCTAGCCAATTGCATTTTTGGGATAGCGACGTGCCTGACTTTGCTCTTCGTTCTCAAAGGGAAGGAAGAACGCCACAAGGGTTCGTTTGATTATTTGGGCGTGTTTTCGTTGGTCGTCGGGTTCCCTTCATTTCTCATCGCCCTCAGCCTCGGGCCGCGCTTGGGCTGGGACGGCTCAGAGATTATCCTCTGGCTCGGCCTGGCCACAGCGGGAATCGCCGGTTTCGTTTGGCGAGAGTTGCATGCAGAAGCACCGTTGATGAATTTTCTCTATTTTAAGAGTATTCCGCTCGTCAGATCCATGCTGTCGTTAGTTCTTGCAACGCTGGCGTTCTACCCGGTGACTATCTTCGGACCTCTTTATTTGCTTAACGTCATGCGGATTTCCCCACTTGCGGCGGGTCTAGCCATGGCAGCGCTTCCGCTCTGCACCACCTTGCTCTCGCCGGTGAGTGGCCGGCTGGCGGATCGATTAAATCCCAGATGGGTCGCCATATTTGGTTTGGGCGTGATTTTTTTAGGCGTGTTGTTCTACGCGAGGCTCGGTCAGGGCTCGACGTTGATTTGGATCGTTTTTGTCCTGTCGATCTTGGGGGCGGGCATCGGCCTCTTTATCCCTGCGAATGAAAAAGCCGCCTTTTCCACGGTTCCAAACCGAGATTACGGGATGCTTTCAGCCATGCTGACGGCCTTTGGCACCGGGTCCGGCGCGTTAGGCACAACTATAGCGGTAGCGCTAACCGAGGCGGCAAAGAAAAGTCGGATGAGTGGTGACGCCGCGGGATTTGCCTATGATCAACAATTTGCTTTCTCTTCACTGCTGCCGCTCGCCGCTCTAGCGATCCTTGTCACTATGGTGGGAAAACGCGAGTAACGATCGAGGATGGAAACCAATGTTATTACCAGCGCATAGTCGTGAAACGCCCGTTTTCCGAATCAGGTCCGCCCGCAATCGAGAAGAATGGCGACCAACTCGCCATTACAAATGGTCATGCGAGACGTGACTCACTGAAGCGTTCCCCGCTTTTTCAATTTCCATGTTATAAAAACGCTTGCCGTTGTCCGAAAGAATCTTTCTCTTAGCCGAATCGGACAGATCTTGACGATCTTCAAACCTCCTGATCGCGTCCGCAAGGTCGGGCTCGTGCGGGTAGTCACTGGCGTAAAGAATCAGATCCTCACCGACTCGCTCGATAACATAAGGGAGCATGGTTTCCCAAAGCTCGGCGTGATAATAGATCCGCCCGCTGGTCATGTACTCACTGGGTCGCTTTTTCAAAAGCGGAGCCTGAGGCGAGCGGTGGCCGTATTCCATATCCATACGATCCATCAGAAAAGGAATCCACTGACAGCCCGCTTCCAGAGCCGCCAGCGTGAGCTTGGGAAAACGCTCCAGCACGCCTTCCAGGACGATGCTCGTGAGTTGGATCATCTGCAGGAAAGGATGGGACAGGGTGCGGGCTTCGATGAGACTCCGAAAAAAATCGAACCCCAGGCCCTTCGATGGCGCGCCGTGGATCGCCAGGGGACAGCCGAGCTTTTCTGCCTCGCGATAGAGCGGGTCGAAGTAGAGATCACCGAGCGGTTTTGGAAATCCCGCGGGCGCCAGGACTCCACCTGCCATCTCCAACTCCTTTACCGCACGCCTGAGTTCTCTTGCTGATTCTTCGATATCTTGAATCGGCAACACCGCTACGGCTCCGAGCCGGCGATTAAATTTAATATAGCGGTCCGCCATCATGTCGTTGTAAGCCCGGCAGGCGACGACCGCCCATTCCGGGTCCTGAAGGTAGCCAACTCCGAGAGCCGCCGTGGGATA
>DASQUN010000240.1:0-4717 GCA_035641275.1 Candidatus Udaeobacter sp.
GATTCCGGTTGGTTTTTCGCGCCCATCGAAAGTGTTCTCAAAGACAAAGATCGCGCGAATCTTGTGGTTGTCAAAAACGGCTTGGGAACCTTCGGTTGGTCTTTCACGGTTATTTCGCTCTTATCGTCGGTTCTTTGGTTGTGGTTCGCGCAATGCCTTTGGGCGAGTAAAATGCGGCCCGTGGTCAATCAGCTTGTGCTGATTTCGATTCTGGCGGCATTCATAACTCGGGCCTTGGTGATGCCCGTCATAGCCGATGTGAAGAGCTATCGCCCGTTCATGGACCAGGTCAACGAGCGCGTGAAACCTAAGGATAAGCTTTATCTTTACGGCGGGGGCTTTAATGGCGATCCGGTGATTTTCTACCGGGGCGATCAGATCGAAACGATTGAACGGCCGGCGGACGTAATAGCAGCCAAGGTCGGCCGAGGCAGTACCTATCTAATTATGGCTGAGCGAAGCTGGGCTAAGATCCAGAGGCTTAACCATGGTCTCCCGCCGCCAGTGCTAAAGAGTAGCGGTGCCGGACCAGAGGGTAATGCTCCGCTCGTGCTGGTACAGGTCGATGGTTTGTAACGATCCATAGAGTGCGGCATTGACATCAGCGGAAGCATTCCGCGGAGGCTATCGGAGTCTCAGTAGATTTATCGCTTCGCCCCGGCTACTCACCGAAACACCCCTTCGCGCTCCAACTCTCGCAAGGCCTTGAGGTCGACGAAGTCATCGAACTTCACGGATTTGGCTTTTGGTTCCTTACTCAGTTCGTCCAACACGGTTTGAATTCCCGCGGCGGTCGGAAAGGGACGACTATCAAGCACCCTAATGCTCCGCATCGTGGCGTAGTTCACCGTTTCCGCATCATCGGTTCTCAGTGCGGTTCGGACGACGGCTTTCGCCGCGGTCTGATCGCTCTGTAATGCGCGGATAGATTCGGACATGCTTTTTATCAGGGCCTTGACCATTTTTGGATTTTGCTCGATGTAGTTTGCCATCATGTTGAGAGAAAGAAATGGATATTCGATCTTCGAATCGGCGAGATCGACCAGAATGTTCAATCGTTCTTTCTTTGCGCGAGGGACGAAGTCCCCCGCCATGATCGTCCCATCAACGGTCCCGGCTAATATCGCCGCGATGCGCGCGGCTGAATTGCCGATTTGTAGAATGGTAACATCCCTTTCCGGATCTAAGCCGCCTTCCTTTAGAACGAGGTTCGTCTGAAAGTGGGAGCCTGACCCGAAGCGGCTCACCGCCACTTTCTTGCCCTTGAGTTGTCGCAGCGAAGTAATACTGGGAGTGGTGAGATACACGTGATTGAATCGGTTGGCGACGACCGCCGTAATGCGCATATCCGCGCCACGGAGCTTCGCCAGCATCGCTTCCGAGCCCTGGGAAAATGATCCGTCGAAGGTACCGGCGATGAGCGCTTGGTTGAGCAAGGATCCGCTGTTTACATACACGACTTCGAGGTCGAGGCCGTTTCTGCGAAATATGCCCGATCTATGGCCCATTTCTAGGACGTAACTGTTGATGCCCGTGCCGCTGTAACCGAGCCGCATTTTGTCCAGCGACTGGCCGGAAGCTCTTTCAAACAGGCCGGCAACCGCCAGAAAAAGCACGGCTAGCCAAACTGTGAACCTGTTATTGGTGTTTTTCATCACCCTTCTCCTCGTCTATCTTGGCTTTTTCCTCAGGTCAACATAGAACCCAAACGGGCAGGCTGAGCCGGTACCGGATCTAACCAATTTTTGTTGCTCCGGCATGGACCAACGAAAGCTCAATGTCGATATTTTCCTCTTTCTGAATCTCGGCAAAGCGCTGCCGCAGGGAATTGACGTTGGTTTTCGTGGGTACAGAAAGATCAGCTTCGAGGCTAAAAATCGGAGTGCCGCTCACTGGCGCCGAGTAAGTTTTGGTTTCCATGGATTCAATGTTAATACCGAGATTGCTTAGGACACCGCTAAGCCGGTAAACGATACCGGGATGGTCCATGCAAGACACGGTCAGTTTATAAGGTAAGAACGATTCGGCCGGCTTTCGCGTTGCCGGCGTCTTGATCGAAATAGTCAAGCCGGTCTCGATTTCAAGCTGGCCATGGTTATTGGCAATCTCAATGAGATTTGCGCTCTCGCCGCTAATTAAAACGATCAGCGCAAACTCGCCGCAAAAGACAGCCATCTTGCTGTCTTCGATGTTGCAAATGTGCCGGGCAATGAACTCCGAGATCTTTTGGACGAGGCCGACCTGATCCGGACCAACCGCAGTGAGGATGAGACGATTCTTATCTGCCATATATCTTCCCGGTCTTCTTTAGTCTTCCATACAAAATAGAACTCGTCATGCCAAACTTCGGCCAGCGGAACCTCGGCCGCCTCGGGGCAGTCGGGCCCGGCGTGCCAGCAGTCATGGATTCCGTGTTTGAGACTAAGCAACGGTGCTGCTTCTGTCAATGTGGGTCGGCAAATGCTTCGGCGAGAACTCGTCCAGTTGCATCGCGAGGCAGGGGAAGATCGACAAGCTTAGCAAGAGTCGGTGCAAAATCGATGATGCGAACGTCACTCAATTTCTGACCGTTTTGGATGCCGCGTCCGTTCAACACCATAATTGTACGCATAGAAGATTTCCGAGGATTGAAGCCATGCATGCCGTGCGGTTCGCGTTTTGTAATGAGATCTGCGGAGCCGATCTTCGCATCGGGCTCGTAACCTCGCCAAAGATCGAAGTAGATGTCACCGCCGGAATCGCTGCCTACGCCCATGGCCTCAGCCTCTGTTTGGGCATCATAGATGTCAGTCACCAGCTTTCGATCGCCATCGCGGATCTCGTCAAGCAATTGGCGAATTCGAAGTACGACATCTTCGCGCTCATCGGGGCTTACGATACCGTTTTTTCGATCTGTTGAATTGATCAAAAGGTAACCGTTATTGACCGCCGGGTAGAGCACCCTAGTTCTTGCGAGATCGACGTGACCACGATCGTCGGTCGCCAAAAGGCCGCCCTCCTGTAAGACCTTATTTATCGCGACGAGTCTGTTGGTTCCCTCCATGCCGTGGTCAGAGATCAGCGCTACGATCGTATTCTCTGGTCGATGGGCCATCAGCAGTCCCAGCAGCGCGTCCGATGTGTGATAAACCCGTTCGAGAAAAGGGCGCAGGCGCTCCGCGATTTCCGGCCGAAAACCGGGTAGAGCGGGGTCAAGAAAGCCTCGCCACATGTGTTCAGCTTCATCTGGATACGGCGTGTAGGCGAAAAAAAGATCCCAGGAAAGATGCTTGAGCGCCCATCGATAGGTTTCCATCAATTGGTGTTGCACGAGGATAGCCGTTTCCAGATAGCGAGCTTCGGCGGTTCCGTCTCCGCCATTCGCTAAAGTCGGTCCCAAAGCACCTCGATTGTAAAGCTCGCTCGCTCCGTTGCCGATAAAGGCCCTGACCGTCGCGCTCGCTTCGCTCAGCAGAGCGGGATGTGAAATCACGGCACGTGTCGGCCGGCTGAAGAAGAGAAGAAAATCACTGCCGTCGCGTTTTAGGTCAAAGAGTCTCAGGTAAGTGGTTGCATCGCTGCCATTACGAGTCTTGACATTTATCGGGCTGCTCCAGAGGAGCTCCCCGCCTGGCCCCGCTGCTGCGTGTTTCAAGTTCATCCTCACGTCTTTTCCGTCTCGAGAGCTTGCGACCAGGAGTGTGTCGTAGCCGTCTTGCGGATCTAACGGGTCGTCGATCAGCAGGCCAAAGAAAGTCGACCTGCTAATAGTGAAGATCGTTTCTAGCGGCGGCACACCGCTTGCCGGCAGATTCTCCCAAGACGTGGCTGGTTGCGGTTTGGAAGTGCGGCCGTTGACAATACCGTCGCGGCCGGCGGTACCCCTGTACCCTTGAAAATGTACTCCGCGCTCTGAGTTATCCCCTCCTAAGGGAACATGCGCTACGACAACTTTTCGCCCGGCCCGCTCCGCTGTTGCCCAAAGAGGTTCGGCGCGCAAAAGTGCCGTGTTAAACCCTGCACGGCTGTCAAGGATCGTAAATTCTTTACGTGGCAGTCTGGGGACACGATTGCCGCTGATGCCGGTGATTCTCGGTGGCGCGCCGGTCCACAGGGAAGCGAAGCCTGGAGCAGTGAAGGAAGGGAAAACCGCCACGACATCATCAGCAAACGCACCATTTTCGATGAGTCTCGCCAAGTTAGGGAGTCTTCCCTGGCTCAACATTTCATGGACAAAAGAAGGCACAGCGCCATCCCAAGCGAGGACGATGGCTTTAGGCGGCGTTTGGCCGTGGACGTGGGCCGGAATGGGCCAAGCGACGACCAGAAGCGCGTACACCAGCGCTATGGGGAATCCAACCGGGCTTTTCACGCTTGAGCCGTTAATAGTGGACGCTGAATTCTGCCTCGGGACTGGCGGTTTCAGCATGCCCGCCCTGATGAGGCGTCGATCCTTTAGACTTTACTTCCTCGTATTTTAGCCGGTGTGTCTGCGCAACTTGAAATCGCTGACGGCAGCCTAGCCAATACCCCCAAGGCTGTCAACGCGCTGCAGTTTGCACACGGGCAAAGTTTTTCGTACCCTGAGCAGCGGTTAAGCGGTCAAACCCGTCGGGAGGGCGATCTATGCATAGGCAACTGAGTATTGCTTCACTGATGACTTCCGCGTTTTTTCTGCTGCTCTTTCAAACTGATGTGGTCTTCCCCCAACAGCAAGGCGCTCGCCTGAGCGTTGATG
>DASQUN010000241.1:0-3907 GCA_035641275.1 Candidatus Udaeobacter sp.
AGTATTTAAAGTCAACTGGGTTAGCCGATACCAGCTACTGGGGACCCGAGATTGAGTTTTTTATATTCGACAGCATCCGATTCGACCAGAACCACCACGAGGGGTACTACCATATTGAATTGATTCGATTGAAGGGTTTTGGAACTCGGGGGCCAACAGCGGGCCCAATCTAGGCAATAAGATTAGATACAAGGAAGGCTATTTTCCGGTGCCGCCGATGGACCAGTACCAGGATCTAAGATCCGAGATGGTGCTCAACTTAGAGAAGTGCGGGGTTAAGATCGAGGTGCACCACCATGAAGTGGCCACCGCCGGGCAGACCGAAATCGACATGCGCTTTGACACGCTCACCAAGATGGCCGACAAGGTGCTCACCTACAAGTACGTGATCAAGAACACAGCGAAAAAGAGAGGCAAGGTGGTCACGGTGATGCCCAAGCCGTTATTTCAGGACAACGGCTCTGGGATGCACACCCATCAGAGTCTATGGAAAGCTGGGAAAAACATTTTTTACGACAAAAAAGGCTACGGGCTGATCAGTGAGACGGCGAGGTATTACATCGGCGGTCTCATCAAGCACGCCCATGCGCTGTGCGGCTTCATTGCGCCGACGACTAATTCTTACCGGAGATTAGTGCCCGGCTACGAAGCGCCGATCAACTTAGTTTACTCTGCCCGCAACCGAAGCGCCTGTGTGAGAATACCGATGTACTCCACCAGCGAGAAGGCCAAGCGGTTAGAGTTTAGGACCCCGGATCCGAGTTGCAATCCGTATCTGGCGTTCCCGGCCATGCTGATGGCGGGCTTGGACGGGATCCGTAACAAGACCGAGCCGCCCAAACCGATCGACAAGAACTTGTATGAGCTGGAGCCCGAAGAGGCGGCCAAGGTGAAGTCGATGCCGGGCTCTTTGGACGAAGCGCTCGACGCCTTGGAAAAGGACCATGAGTTTTTGCTCAGAGGGGATGTGTTTACCAAGGACGTGATTGAGACCTGGTTGGAGTACAAGAGAAAGGCTGAGGTGGATGCTATCCGGCTACGACCCCATCCGTGGGAGTTCGCTCTGTACTTCGACATCTAGAGTAGTAAATTAAAAATGTGTCGCTCGCTGAAAAGCGAGCGACCCTACCCCAAAACCAAATCGTAGGGGGGACGTAACAATGAAAAAGATCGAGGCGATAATCAAGCCGTTCAAGCTCGACGAAGTGAAACAGAAACTCACGTCCGCGGGTATTACCGGCATGACGATCACGGAAGTTAAAGGCTTCGGACGACAAAAGGGTCATACGGAACTTTATCGCGGGGCCGAATATACTGTCGATTTCCTGCCCAAAGTTAAAATCGAAATCCTCGCCCCGGATGATCTGACGCCGAAAATTGTTGAGACAATTCTCGAGTCAGCGCAAACCGGAAAGATTGGTGACGGAAAGATCTTCGTCTCTACGGTGGAAGACGTCATCCGCATCCGTACCAACGAAAGAGGCGAAGAAGCGATCAGTTAGTTTTGCGGCCCGCGGTCAGTGACTGACTCGAAAACTTTGCTTTCGGGTGGCGATTGCCGCCGCGCCAAACAGTTCCGACCTTGCGTTAACCCTTAAACCGCCTCCGCGCTCAAAAAATATATTCGCCGTTGGTTGTAACGAAATTCTGCGCCAGCCCACCCAGACCGGCTAAAACACATTTCGACTGACGTCGCGGCCAACAAAGGCTCGCGTAGCAGCGAGTTCTCCTTGCGGCGTGCGACGCCTCGCTTACCACCCGTAAACCAACAGTATCTGAACGAAAGCACACCGGGACTTCAAATCGCCGCGGAAGCGCCGATGGTTCTATTGTGAGAGCAAGCGCCGCGGCATCGATAAACAACAATTGGAACTTCCCATCAGCTGTGATAGGGGCATTTTGATGGGATCCTTGACCACGTTTGGCAATAGAATAGCGCGATTCTTAATCAGACCACAATTTCATCAACTATTTTTCTGGCAAATCCTCTTAATCGCCTCAATTGTTCCACTCAAGCACGTATTAGCGGGTTCGGCGTCCACGCCGCTCGCCATCATGGTGACGGTAATTCGGAGCTGCCATGTCTCGACGCTGCCGGCAGTCGTCGGTCGAGAAACCAAGATAACCGAAACAACGGTTGTGACCTTCGCGTGTAGTAACGGCTTTGATCCCGCCATCGTCGTTAATTCTGGAAGTTACGCGACCGGAACCCTGACCCATCGCATTCCGACAAAACGTCTTGCCAATGGGGTGGTGGTTGACTCGCAGGGTAATCGCTCAGACACCCTTCCGCTACCGTCCCGCGACCAACGAGTCATCTCTTTGTCTGAGCCGCACAGTGATGGAGAAGACGATTCACAAGGACGTTACAGAGACACTGTGACGGTTACGGTTAACTTTTAGATAGCGAAGAAGCTTCTCAGCACTGATTTATACTTACGGGAATTTTTTCTACCCTTTTTGCGCGGGGGACACTCCCTCGTTTCGCGCAAGAGATTTCAGCACACTCGGCGTATTTTGTATCGTTCAGTGGAAAACATGTCCACTTTTGTATCTGAAAGGCGATAATCTTCGCCGCCTCTTGCTTCAGGTTGCCCTTCTTTTTGAACGAATATCCGGCTACTTACCCGCACCGTCAAAATTTTGGCACATATCGTGCTCCGCCACCTGCAAAACTTTAAGGAGGTGTTAATGAAAACTCGTCAGTTGTATTTATCGGCACTTGCGGCCGGAACTTTAGCAATGGCCGCAACACCGCTATTCGCGGCAAGCTCTCCTAGTGTGGGGCTGAGCATAACTGCGTCAGTGGCGGCGAAATGCATCGTGTCATCGACCTCGGCCGTAGCCTTTGGCGCTTACGATCCCGTGGTCACCAATGCCGCTGGCGGCGCAGACTTGGATGGTACGGGCACGGTGGGCATCAAGTGTAGCCCAGGCAATGGAAGTTCCATAAGCCTCGATTCCGGAGCCAATGCATCAGGTAACCAGAGAAGGATGCAGGGACCCGCAGGTACCTCGTCGGCGTTTTTGAACTACGATCTCTATTCCGATGCCGCGCGCACCACCGCTTGGGGCAATGGTTCAAACGGTGCTTCGGCCTTAACAATTACCGCTTCCTCGAATGCGTCTGAACGTCCCTTCACGGTTTACGGCCGGGTTCCCAAGGGACAGGACGTCAACGTGGGAAGTTTCTCGGATACTGTGCAGGTCACCGTAAACTTCTAAAACCACCGCCATGTTAGTTTCCTACCGCAGAAGAGCTATCTCGGCCATTGGGGCCATTGCCACACTAACGGTTCTCGTTGGTACCGAGGTAGCTCTTCCCGGCACATTCCACGTTAATCCGATTCGAATCACGCTTTCTCCAAAAAGTTCGAGTTCCCTGCTGACGGTGCGGAACGATAGCACGGAAAAAGTTCGCTTTCAGGTCGGCGTGTTTGAATGGAATCAAACGCCACAAGGCGAGATGTTACTGACTGCGACTGATGATTTGATTTTTTATCCGAATTTACTAGCCATCGAGCCAGGTGAAGAGCGCAACATTCGGGTTGGCGCAAATAAGTCCATCGTCGCCACGGAAAGATCTTACCGCATCTTTGTCGAAGAATTACCGCCGGCGGAGAAATCCGACCACAGCGGCATTAGAATTTTGACCAAAATGGGCATTCCGGTTTTTATTCAGCCTGCGAAACAAACGGTGCAAGCGCAGATCGATGAGATGAAGATGGGCGGAGGCGAATTCTCATTCGAAATAAGAAACGCCGGCAATGTCCATTTTTTTCCACGTAACATTCGTGTGCAAGGAAGCGGCCCTCAGGGGGAAACGATGCTGGCGAATCAGCTACAGCCTTGGTACATCCTATCCGGCGGGGTGCGCAAATATTCAATCGAAATCCCCCAAGAAGAT
>DASQUN010000242.1:0-3635 GCA_035641275.1 Candidatus Udaeobacter sp.
ATCAGGCTCTGGGCGACCCCAACGTCAGGTTTGACGCGCGCAAATTTGGCTGGATCGGCGCGCCAAGCAAAGGCATTCCGGTTTGCGTCATCATGGGATTTACCGGCCTCAAGAGTATCGACGAAATCCTCAAATCGGCAAAGCCGATCAAAATGGGCGGAACCGCTCCGGGATCACACAGCGTCGATCTTCCGCTCATGCTCAACAAAATGTTGGGCACCAAGTTCAACGTGGTCACGGGCTATGCGGGGACCGCCCAAGTACGCCTAGCCATACAGCGTCGCGAGGTGGACGGCGATTGCACGAACTGGGAATCGATCATCGCCACACGAAGAGACCTGCTGGATGCCAAAGGAGATGACAAAATGATTCCTTTTCTGATCCACACGAGAGTGAGCGATGCCGAGGCAAGAAATATTCCGCTCTTCACGGAAATTCTCAAAGACGAAGTGAATATTGCCACTTACAAAGCTTACATGTCTCAAATGGAGTACCAGCGGCCACTCACGGTATCGCCGGGTACACCCAAGGAGCGCCTGGAGATTTTACGCCGGGCGTTGAAAGCGACCTTGGCGGATCCGGAGTTCGAGGCGCTAGCGAGCAAGTCCAGACTCGACATTACCTACGTTTCCGGCGAGGATGCGGAAAGGCTCGTCAATGAAGTATTATCGATCTCACCCAAGGTCAAGGATAACTTGCAATTTCTCGTGCAAGCGAAGTAGCGCAATGCCATTACAGAGAGGAGACCCATATGGCGAAGAACGGATTTAAGGCCATGGATTCTGACATGCACGTGTTCGAACCCGCCGACCTCTGGCGGCGCTACATCGACCCCAAATACGCCGAGCGCGCGCCGGTCGGCTTGAATCGCTCGTTCAGAGATTTGGGAATTGAGGTTGAAGGCAAAATTCTGCCGATTCCGCGTAACCCCGAGAATCCAGCCTTGGCTAAATATCGGCACGATTTCTTCCACGAGAAATACGGCGACGCGGGTGCGCGCAATTTCGACGGCGTTTCGCAAGTGACGGCGATGGATAAAGAAGGGCTCGACGTCGCCGTCCTCTTCCCCACGCGCGGCCTGTGCGTCCTAGGCATCGACGGCCTTGATCCGGATTTCGCTACGGCCATCGGCCGAGCCTACAACGATTGGCTGCACGATTTTACCCAAACAGCACGCGATCGCATGTACGGCGTGACCATGGTGGCTCCCCACGATGTCAGCGGTGCCGTCGAAGAGATTCGGCGCACAGTCAAAGAATATGGTTTTCGGGGAATTTTCATTCGCCCGAATCATGTGAACGGCAAAAAGTGGAGCGACCCCTGCTACGACCCGCTCTGGGAGGAATGCCAGCGCCTCGATATTCCCGTCGGCTTTCACGAGGCCGGCCGGGTCTATTTACCCCAGCCGGCGATGTTTCAATTCTGTTCGACGTTCTCGATGTTCAACACGCTGGGCTTCCCTTTCGCCAACATGCTCGCCTGCGCTGACATGATTTTCGGCGGAGTGATGGAACGCTTTCCGAAGCTGAAGGTCGCATTCCTGGAAGGAAACTGCTCCTGGGTTCCCTGGCTGCTCTGGCGCATGGGCGAATACGCAGAGAGCACCGGTAAAGCGGAATATCCCTATCTCACGCTCACGCCCCTGGAATACTTTCAACGGCAATGCTTCGGCGCCGTAGAGTGCGACGAAGTCACAGCCAAACATATCCCTGAGTACGGCCTCGAAGACAGTATGGTCTTCTCCACCGACTACCCTCATCTGGACGTCAAGTACCCGCACGCGATCGATTCATTTCTGAAGCTCCCCTTCTCAGATGAGACCAAAAAAAAATCTCTCTGGGACAATTGCGCGCGGATGTACAATTTTTAGTAAGGTAACTCAGGCGAAGGCGTTGCACCGATTCCCGTCCCCAGTCAGGAGAAAACGTGATGATTTTTCTGACCAATGAACATATCCAGCAAGTGCTCGACATGCCGACCTGTCTCAACGCTATGGAGGAAGCCTATCGGGAGCTCAACGAACAGCAGGCGGGCTACCGGCCACGCATTGATTTCTACGTGCCGCAGGAACCTCACTACTACCGTTGGGGAACGATGGAAGGCGCCTCGCGCAAGCTCGGCGTCTTTGCGATCCGGATGAAGTCCGACATGCTCGCATGGGAAGAACAAGACGGCTTCATGGTCGAAGACAAATACTGCATGGAGCGCGGCACTTACTGCGGCCTGATCTTTCTACTCAGCACGAGAAACGCGGAGCCGCTGGCCTTGATGAACGATGGTTATCTCCAGCACATGCGCGTGGGCGCGTGCGCCGGATTAGGGACGAAGTATCTGGCGCGTAAAGATTCCAAAGTCTTGGCGATGATCGGCTCCGGTGGCATGGCGCGGACCTACGCCACGGCTATTAAAGAAGTGCGGGCAATCGAAGCGATGCGCGTCTTTAGTCCAACGAAGGCGAACCGGGAAAGGTTCGCCCGGGAAATGACCGAACAACTGGACATCGAAGTTGTTGCTGTGGATTCGCCTGAAAAGGCGCTTAAAGGAGCGGACATTGTCTCGCTGACCACCGATTCGTTAGTTCCGGTGATTAAGGCGGAATGGCTCGAACCCGGCATGCACATCAATAACGTGCGTAACAACGAAACCGGAGCCGACGTGCTCAAGCGCGCCGATGTAAGGGCCCGGCTTGGAACCTCGACTCTGTTGGCGGACCGAAATTCGCCGGGAGTCACCACGGGAAGTGACGGCATGTTCGGTTATATCGCCGGCACCGAGCAGGAGAAAGAGAAGATACCGTTGGCGCCGCATCATGAGATCGACAATCCAAACATCGGCACCGTGCCCGATATCATGGGCGGCCGTTGGGCGGGTCGCACCAACGACCGGCAGATCACTTTCCTGAACAATCAGGGGACCCAGGGTCTACAGTTCGCCGCCGTCGGCGGCACGGCTTACCATCTAGCCAAGGCCAAAGGACTGGGCCATCCCTTGCCCCTGGAGTGGTTTACGCAGAACATAAGAGATTGAGGGAAATTGGAGTGATGGAGTACTGGAGCGTTGGTGTGAGCGTTTAAGGGTGCCTGTCCCGTTCCCCCCATACTCCACCACCCATTACTCCAATTCGCCCGGAGGAGTTTTTCCATGGCGATTCTGCGCTACGTCGCTTTCATCAGTGAATCACCTGAAAAATTAGTCGGTTTCTACAATCGCTTTCTTGGCACGGAGACGCTCGGGCGGTCAGCCGAAGGCGATATTTCGATCACCGATGGATTTTATAATTTAACGTTTTTTAAAAGCCGGCCGGCGCTGAATGAAATGAGAATGGAATGCGGCCTCCATCATGTCGGGCTGGAAGTGGACGACCTGGAAGAAGTTAAAGGCCGCTTTCTCGCACTGAATCCGCGCGGCATGATCCTGCAGGAACCGGACGATGTGCACCACGGCGAGATTCGAATTCACGATCCGGAATGTTTTCCGGTCAGTTTGTCGACCAAAGGCTTCGGCGTGCCGGCGAGGAAAGAGAAGCGATTCCCGCGCGTGCGCCACATCGCCTACAACGCGCTCGACCCGGAAATGATGCTGCGGTTCTATACGCAAGTGCTCGGTCTGCGCGAAGTACCGTCCAGCTACGAACG
>DASQUN010000243.1:0-14414 GCA_035641275.1 Candidatus Udaeobacter sp.
ACCCTCCCGGCAAATAATCTCATCCTTGCAATGCGTTATTTTGTGCTGAGTCTATCAAACCCGTTAGAAGGAGAGGCAATCATGAGTAAAGGTAAGGACAGTAAGAAACAGAACAAAAAGAAACCCCTCAAGACCTTCATGGAAAAAAGGGCCGCGAAAAGGGCCAAGAAAGAGAACAAAACCTTTTCGCTTGTTACCAAATGATCCGATCTCTGTGAAAGAGCTGCAGGATAGTATGGGTTATCCTGATCCCCTCAAGCTATAGACAAACCCCGTTTCCGTTTTTCTCTCGCTGAAATGAACCGAATCGTTTACCTATTTTTCCTAGCCTCGCCATTTCCCGTGCAGCCGTGGACCCGGAGTTGCTTCAAGCGCCTGATGAATCCTAGGAGCGCCCAAATCGACGGCGGAGATTTTTTCTCTGTTCGCCGTGTTATACGAAAGCGATCTTTTGCTTTACTGATTTTCATAGAATCGTTGGCCCGCGTCGAGAAACAGACTCAGCTGTATTTGGATTTTCGCCCGAAACTGTACCCTCGCTCGTTCCCTTCTCGTGCCTTCGCTCCATCCGGCGGGCAGCCTTCTTCTGCTGTTTCTCTCTTCGCGCCGCTTCCTTCTGCCGTTTCTTAAATGTCTCACTAGCCATAAAATCTCCTTGCCTTAGTGGTGAGTTGCCGTAACAGCTCGTCACCGTCTTTCCAATCGACTTTCCTGTTAACAGACCGGTCATTTCCTCCACAAATCCAAAATGTTCCCTGCATGACGACAAATGATTTACGCGCGATTCTTATAAGATCGAGCAAGGCGCCACCTTGCAGCGATCAGCCGGGCTGCTCCCACAAGAGTGATGGAGCCAAGGACCGTGGTTGCGAAACTGCTAAATGTGTCGCCTTTACCCATCACCATCCAGAAAAACAGATATTCCCCGATCATGGCGCCGATGATCCCGTAGATTATGTCAAAAACATGCCCTTCTCTTACGACTTTTAGGCGACCCTCTACCTCAACCGCTTTCCCGGTCAACCAACCGGTCAATCCTCCGACTAAGACCTGAACTATGATATTCACAAAACCCTTCCCCCTCCGATCAGACCGCAACCCTTGCAGTGATCCGCCGTAAGGTCGAGGTCGCGACTTCGAAAGTATCCACTCTTGGAGTGCCTTCCACAACGTTCGACAGGGCTTTCAAAACCTCAGGATACTTCTCACGCTGATAAGCGTCCGCACTTTCTTTTCTATCCCAAAAACTGATAGCTACGGCTTCATTACGTTCTGGAGCGATGAAACTGATCTCGTCCTGAAATCCCTCTTGCCTCCGGAGCAATGGAATGACTTGGTTCTCCAGAATCTCAGTAAACTCCGACACGCTAAAGGGATTGGGATTGAGCTTTATCATGATATTGCGAGTGTACATTTCAACCTCCTGCTTGGACCGTTAGCCGCTCGATTATTGTCGGCTTACTTGAAGATTTTCGGCTAACCGCGAGTCAGACTCTGGAGCTTACGCTATCTTCAACCCACCAATCGGAAGCCGATCCTGTCTTCCGGCTATAGAACGGACCCCGAGCCCGCAAAAAATACCAAATCAGATTCACTGAGGGGAAATCACCAAGCACAGTTATTCAGCCCGAGAGCCGGTGCGGTAGCTCAAGGCAAAAGAGATGCTGAGGACGAATTCCTTCATCAGGCTGCTGGTGAGTTTCCCAAAATCGATGTTCCATATCTTCATGGCTCTTAAATGTTCCATAGTGTTGTTCCAGAACCGCTGCAGCGGTTCACGAGAATAGAGCGCGCGGTTGCTCAAGGCGTCAAACCTGGCATGCAGGAGCTGGTATTTTAACGGCAGGGTGTGGCGCAGGCGCGCGTAGGCGTCCTGCCATTCCTGTATCCTGCTTCCCAGCCGGACGCTTCTGTGAATACGAGCCATCTCATCGAGCCATGCTCGGGCAACCTCCCCCTCGCGAGTAAGCTGGAGTCGCAGTTCATGCAATCTCGATTGCAGACCCTCCCATTGTCGCAGAAAGGCGTTCAGGTCCTTTCGCGTGAGAAGTATCTTGGACGATAGCTCTTCGAAGGGATCCAACCGGGCCTTGGCCTTTTCGGGGAGTACCGATTTGGCATTACTGTAGGCTTTGCGCCATTCCGCGATCTTGAGCGCCCGCCAGATCTCTCCTTGAACTCGCTGCGCCTCGTCAAGCCACTTTTCTTCTTTTTCGCTCTTCTTCCGCGTCTGCAGCCATACCTCTTCCATCTCCTTAAGAAATTTGGCCCAGGAAATGAGGAGAGCGAGAACTTCTTTAGCACGTTTCCAGAAGTGGAGATGGCGGGGCGCGACGGCAAAGCCCGGGCGGCGCGACAGCCGGTCCTTTAATCTAAAGAAACCGCCGATCATCGGATGTTCCTTTTCGATGACCGCCGCGTTTTTATACCAGAAAAAAATGGACATGAGATTCCAGTAATTCCTGGGGTGATGGCTCCAGCGCGACAAGATCTTGATCATGTTCGCCTTGCCATAGAAGTCCTTCCAGGCGTCTTCATAAACGTGAGTCCATTCCTCCGCGCTCATGTTGGGATGCGCGATGGTCGCATGGAAAGAGTCGCGCTTGTTGAAATCCGGATCCATCCATTCGCCGCGCTTTTTCATCTCCCGGTGATCGTGAGACCCGGGCAGAGGAGTCAACATAAAAAAGGATGCCTGATCCGGCTGGATCACATCCATGAGGTAGCCGATGTCCTGCGGCACTTGCTCTTTGGTGTCAAAGGGGAGGCCGATAATGTACCCGGTGTGGACGACGATGCCGGCGTCGTGCCATTCGTTAATGATTGCCTGATATTCGGCGACGTGATTTTGCCCTTTGCCTTCGGCCTTGAGGTTCTCAGGGTTCACGCTCTCCATGCCGATGAAGACCTGGGTACAGCCCGCTTCGGCTGCCAGCCGCACGAAATCGTTCGGTTTGCGGGCGAGGTCGACCTGCATCATGAAAGAGATCTTGATGCCCTCTTGCCTTAACTTGATGATCTCTTCGAAGGTCTCGCGCCAGAGTTTTTTCCGGGCAAAATTATCGTCCGTAAAGAAGTAGAAGGAAACTCCGTGTTCGCGATAGTTCCTGCGCAGCATCTCGGCGATGCTCTCAGGGCTGCGCTCGCGCATTTTACGCCCTTGGACATTAATGATGGTGCAAAAGGAGCATGCGAAAGGACACCCACGGGAGGTATCCGCGGTGCCGAATGAGGGTTTGGCAAAGTGGCGCATGGTCTTGGGACTGATTCGGGGGAGCGGCGCGTTGCCGATATCGACGAGGTTCTGCAAATCTTGGGCGAATGAATAAATTGGCTTTAATCGGCCATGGAGCGCGTCCGCCAGAATCTCCGCCCAGTTCTCCTCGACTTCGCCGGATACGATCGAGATGGATTCTTCAACCAAGGCCTGGATATCCGGTTCCCGATCGCTCAGCATGTTGATCGTGCCGCTCGTGTGGAATCCACCGATGATGACATCGACGCCAGCAGCGCGGAACTGCCGAGCCAGGTCGAAGGCCCGTGGAAACTGGTTGGTTTGGACCCCCACCAATCCCACGACGAGCTTGACAGAAGGCTGCCGGCTCCAGCGGATAATTTTCTTTACCGGGAGTTTTTCTGCAGTCTCGTCAAAGGTGACGATCTCTATCCTAAGGTCGCCGAATACGCGACGGCTTTTCACCTCTTCGGTCAGACCGTGCAGGACGTTGAGCGTGTTGCTCGGGAGCACGCCTTTCCAAAAGCGAATCACATAGCCGTCATCGTCGTACTTGGAGGGTTTGATCAAAACGACCCGGAATTTCCTAAACGGCAGCTTTGGCGTTGACTCGTTGGTCGACTCACGCCTTCTTGTCATTTGGCTTAACATCCCTTTTGCACCTCTCTATCGATCGAATATACCGTCACTCAAAATCAAACCTATCGTTTTCCACTTCCTAACACGCGCCGAACGGGTGCTTTCACGGAACGAACTCCGTCTACCCTAGGCCGTGCTCTGCCATATCTGATTTGCGGCTCACTGCATTTTTCCTACCGGGCGCCTCATTGCGTCTCTTCCTACTTTGAGAGCCTGGTCTATCTGTTCCTCCGCCGCGCCTTTGGTCTCTCCCATCACTTCAGAGATCTCGCAAATCAGTATTTTTCTCGCCTTATCCAGTGTCTGTCGATCGCGCGGCGATAGCGCCTTGGTCTCGTTCAACTCAGTGAGTGACTCAACGATTTCAGCTAAGTCAAAGGCCGACCCGGAGCTCAACAATTTCATGTTGT
The DNA here is from genome assembly GCA_035641275.1 of Candidatus Udaeobacter sp. Classification (GTDB taxonomy): domain Bacteria; phylum Desulfobacterota; class Binatia; order UBA9968; family UBA9968; genus DASQUN01. The sequence goes on from DASQUN010000243.1 coordinate 4,285, forward strand.
CAATCACCCGCTGCTTCCAGTTCTTCTCTGCTGTGGTTGCGTTTTTTAGGTGGTCCAGGAGCTTCGGAATCTCGGACTTTGCCAGTAGCTGTCGAATACCCAACGCCCTCAATTTGTCTACGGGAACGAACAAGGCGCTGCCGCTATCGTCCAGGACCGCCAAACGGTAGAAGCTCATCGGCCTGCCGCCGACCAGTTTTTCGACCACCGCCCCGATGAGACAGGGGCCCTGAGACGGATAAACAACCTTATTGCCAACGCTCATTAACATCCGATTCTCCTTTTCCGATGAGACACCGGCCGATCCGAAATCTGCACGAGCTAATTCCTCCACGGCTGTGCTCAGAAGATGGGCTAAAGGTAACTCACATCATCTGGGTTATGGCCGGCAAACGGACGGTAAACGTCGTCCCATGGCCGGCATCTGTCGTGTAGGTGATCGTGCCGTTATGGGCCGAGACAATCTGCTGCACAAGGGGAAGTCCCAAGCCAGTGCCGCCAGCCTTCGTGGTTTTGAATAACTCAAAAATGTTCACCCCCTCAGGGACTCCAATGCCGTTATCGGCAATCTCCAAAACCACCATTTGCCCGGCGCGATGGGCTTTAAGCGTCAGGTAGCCTCCTTCTCGCATGGCCTCGACAGCATTCTTGCACAGGTTTAAGATCGCCTGCTTCATTTTCGCTGCGTCCAATTCAACCGCGGGTAAACCGTTCTCGAAATCGAGTTTGACGGTAATTCCTGCAGCCCGATAGGCCATTTTTTGTCCAGCCAGGACCTCTTGGATGACTTTTTTAAGATCGGTTAATTCAAGGTCGAGAGTTTGCGGCAGGGCAAGGGAGCGAAACTCGTTGAGCAGCGAGCCTAAACGGTCGATTTCTCGCATGGCTCCTTCGATGGTATCTCTCAAAAAAGGATCATCGAATTTCTTCCTTTTAAATTCATTCTCAACAAACTGGAGGGAAGCGGAAAGTCCGGTAAGGGGGTTGGCGACTTCATGGGCAAAGACCGCAGCCATAGTCCCCAATAAGGCCAGCCGTTCTCTCTCTCGCGTCTTTTGTCCCGAGTGTTTTTTATCCGTCAAATTATAATTGACCTCCAGGATCTCCATAGGACCGCCGTTCAAGCTCTGGCGCAGTGACCAATGGCTTGCAACGACAATCTTTCTCCCGTCCTTTTTCGTTTGGACCAACTCTCCGCTCCAGCAGCCGTGGCGGCGCAGCTTGGCTTTAATGTCGCGGGGCGGCTCGGGAAGTTCCGTTTCCAATAGGTTGTAAACAAGCTTCCCCATGGCCTTTTTCTTGGACCAGCCATAAAGGTTATGTGCGCCGCGATTCCAAAAGACGATTCGGCCGCTGCTGAAGCGACGTATCAGAATAGCATCGTGACTTAGCAGCAGGTGTTGAGCTTGTTTCCGAAGAATCTCTTCGACGAGATTGTTGTTATGGATCTGGTCTTGATGGCTTTTGCATACCACCAATCTCAGCCGGCTTGCATCGACAACACCAGTCTTCGCTTCCGTAAACCGTTTATTGGAAGCAATACCCAGCTTAATGTCTTCGTATGTCCGTTCCATGAGATTTTCCTCTTTTTGAACATCTTTTCTGGATTGCAGAGACAACAGATGCCGCGCGGTTTTTACCGCCCGCGACGATTCGTCCTGGCGGTTGCGCAGCGAAAGACCAATTCCGAGAGTAATCGACCGGCCAGAACCGCGTCTCTTACGGGATCATGGTTAGGTGCGGATCGCGGATGACACGTGCGCTCACATTTTCCATGGTAGATAATCGTAAGCCGATTTGGAAACGGCGATTGTCTAATAGTGAACCAATTTGGCAAAAATTATGATACCCGGCTCACCGACAATAATCGGTGAGTTTCTTTTCTTTAATAAACGATCCTATTCGTCTCACCGACTATTCGTCTTCGTCGAGCCAGCTGAGAAGGTCGCGAACACTCCCAGTGGCCAAGGCAATGCTTGTATCCGCCGCGCCATAATAGAGGCGGATGGTGTCGCCGTCAGAGGCAAGGGTGTAGCCGCAAGGAAAGACGACGTTGTCCACGTCGCCGCGCCGCTCGTAGGATTCTTCTGGGCCAAAGAACCATTCGTTGCTGCGTTTTAAGCAGCGCTCCGGCGTCTGCAAATCAAACAGCGCCAGTCCCAGCCGGTAAATCGAGCCGGATGCGGTCTGGCGCACGCCATGGTAAATCACCAGCCAGCCCTCCGGCGTCTCGATCGGCGGGGGCGAGAGACCGATTTTATTCGCATCCCACCACCCACCGCGGCGTGCTTCCAGCATCAGCTTGTGGCTGCCCCAGTGGCGCAGGTCGGGTGAATAGGACATCCACATGTGCGCGCCGGGAGCGCTGACTGGACGATGGATCAAAGCCCATTGGCCACCAATACGATGAGGAAACAAGCCTGCATCTTTATCTTCCGGCGCCATGATCATCCCATAGCGCTCGAAGTGGTCGAAATCTTTCGTGAGCGCGAGGGACACGCCGGGGCCGACACGCGAGTAGGCGGTATAGACAATGGCATATTTGCTCAATTCCGGGAGGTAGATGATCCGCGGGTCTTCAATACCCCACACTTCTTCCGGGAAGTGTTCGGGGTCGGCCAACAGAGTCGGTTCGGTGTCAATCTGCCAGTTATCCACACCATTGGTCGAGCGGGCGACACAAAAATGGGAATGACCGCGACGGTCCTCCACGCGGCACAATAACAGGGTGGTTCCATCGGCTAGCAACGTAGCGCCTGGGTTAAACACGCTATTGGCCGGATAGGGCCAAGCGGCAGCGCTCAAAATGGGATTGAGCCGATCACGGCGAAACAGTTCGGGATGTTGATTATTCATTGAGACCGCGCCTCCACAGATTGGAGTGCATTCTCCGCCAGGCGCAGCTCCAGCAAGGCCTGGAGAAAGGCCAGCGTAGACTCTGCGCCTTGATTCTCGTTCGCGCGGTCGGGGTGCAGACCGTCTCGACAACCGCCCGTCATCGGATCATAGATGGGAAGGTTCAGATCGTTGCGCCCTAGGAACCAGTCGAAGGCCCGTCGGGCTTCCCTGCGCCAACGCTTGTCTCCCGTAATCCGGGCTGCTGCGAGGCAGGCGGATACCATGGCTTGAGCCTCCACCGGCTGTTGATCGAAGCGGGCACGCTTACCGCCCTGCTGATAAAAGCCTTTGGTTCCGATGGGGACAAAATGACCTCCAGACTCCTCAGCGCGCTGCAACTCGGCTAACCAACTGAGCGACTCAAGGCCGGCCTCGCTCATCGCTTTATTCGGCATCGATTGGCCAGACATGAGCAAGGCATGAGGCAGCGCGGCGTTGCAATAGGTCAGCACGTCTTCGTACCAGCGCCATTGGTCCGAGCGATGGCTTTGATACAATGCCAGCAGCCGCCCGGCCAATTCCTCCCGGACCTGGCTCGCCATGCGGTCTCCGGCAAACCGCTGTAGATACTCGTGGATGCCAATGAGCGCGAACGCCCAAGCCCGCGGACTCGTCGTGTCGAGAATTGCGGGCAAAGCCTGCTCGAACAACCAGCCGGCCATGCTGTGGAGAGCCGGCGTGTTGGAGCGGCCCAACACGGTGCCCAACGCCCACAACGCGCGGCCGTAGCTGTCGTCTGAACCGCCATCTTCCAGCCAGTGGCGCTGGTAGTCCATAAAGTTCCGAAAGCGTCCGGTCTCAGCGTTGAAGGCATACCAGACGAAGGCGAGATAACGAGACGCCAGTTCCAATGCCTCTTCGTTGCCTAGCTCCTCCAAGAGAGTGCTCACCATCAGAGCCCGGGCGTTGTCGTCAGTGCAATAGCCCTCGTGATAGTTGGGCACCGTGAAAATGGCGTGTTGCAACATGCCGGTCTCGTCCGCCATGTGGCGTAAGTGATCGAGCTTGAGGGGCGGCAGGTCGCCCGAATATTTGTCTAGCGCTTTGACCGTGAAGCCTGGCGGGGTGAAATGCCGGCGTTCAGCCCGGGCGCGTTCAAAACTTTTCATGTAGCGACCCGCTACCTCCGGCCAGATCATCGTCCGCCCATAAAGATAGGCGCGCTTGCGCATCGCGTGGCGCTTCGCCTCGTTGGCCAACAAATCAATCACTTGCTCCGCCAACGCCGCCGGATCGCGGAACGGTACCAGCGCTCCGCGTTCCTCGGCCAGCATCTCTTCGGCATACCAATACGGCGTCGAAATCACTGCCTTCCCCGCGCCCAGTGTGTAAGCGAGTGTGCCAGAGACGATCTGCGCCCGGTTGAGATAGGGCGTAATGTAAATATCGGACGCACCGATAAACTTAATGAGTTCCTCCAAAGTGACAAATCGATTGTAGAAGATCACCTGACCTTCCACGCCTTTTTCTTGGGCTATCCATTGTAAAGACAACCGATAAGTTTCGCCTTCGTGCCGCACGACGTGGGGATGAGTCGCGCCGAGGATGATATAAATCACGTTCGGATATCGCGCCAAAATAGCGGGCAGAGCGGCGATGACATTTTCGATCCCTTTGTTCGCTGAGAGCAAGCCAAAGCTGAGTAAGACGATTTTCCCCTCCACGCCAAATAGGTCTTTGTGAAAACTCGGATCGACGAATGGCACATCGGGAATGCCGTGCGGGATCAGATCAATCTTCTCCGGCAGCACGTGATAGATCTCTTGCAAGAATTCCGCGCCGCGCTCACTCATGACGACTAAGCGATCCGACTCGGCCGCGACTTCTTCCAGCACCCGCCGCTGATCTGGGTCCGGGTTCTGCAAAACCGTGTGCAAAGTCGTGACGATGGGCATGCGCAGTTCACGTAAGAGAGCCAAAATGTGACTACCCGCCCGCCCGCCGAAGATGCCATATTCGTGCTGGAGGCAGACGAGATCTACATTGTTCGTATGCAAGAAGTCGGCGGCCCGGCGATAAGAATTAATGTCCTTCTCCGTCAGTTCAAATCGAACGCGGGTCGGATAGGCGTAGCCGGTCTCGACGTCGTTGACAGGTACGGCGATGCACGTAGTGTCAACGTATTGGGTAGCGATGGCCTCACATAAGTCGGTGGTGAACGTGGCGATGCCGCACTGGCGCGGCAAATAGTTGCCTATGAAGCCAATGCGGTTGATTGGTGAATGGGTTGAGCCGTGTTCCATGACAAACATCTTCTTCCTGGCAGTCGCTACTCGCCGTTTTCCGTTACTCTTGGCCCATTAATGCAAAGAGGCGGCTACCCTAGGGACCGCCTCTGCGATACTCAGATAAATTGCGCCGAGTGCTCTATTTAGGCTTTGGGTTGTCAGTCGTTTCTGTCTCGATCACTATATCAGATGGGGACCATAAAGCTACCCCTCTTGCCTCCAAGCGACATAGCGGCGAGTGAACTCAAGGGAGCTTTTATCGGTTGCTTCTCCAGCTCCCTTTTTGCGCTCTGTTCCTGTTTTTTTATCTTCTGTTTCCGAGCCTTGTCCTTATCCTTCTTGCCTTTGTCTGCCATTGCGGTTCTCCTTTTGCTGTTGTCTTGCTCCGGCTTTATGAGCCGGGAGCGAAAAATAGCCGAACTAGCACGATCATGCCGCCACCGGCCTTCACAAACCTAGCTAATTTTCTCCCAATCCATTGGACACCTCTCTTAAATACAACCTCCAACACGCCGGTTTTAACTCCCCGCAGCAGTGACAAATCCAGTAGTCAGAATATTGTCTTGCGACGGAGCATTCTTCGCAAACGCGACAACGACGATGGCGGCAGTTCCCACAATTGGCGCTGCCAATCGCTTCCCCTCCGGATTGGCCTTTGCCCATGCCTGTTTCGCCGAACCGGCCTCGATCAGAAAAAAACGCTTGTTGTCCACCCCGCTGTACTCGTCGGTGACCCGCCGGATCACTCCATCTAGTACATCAACCGCATAAAAAGCCATGTTACCTCTTTACTCTTGCTGTTCATTCTGCGCTTACTCGGCACGATTTGATGTCTAATATTGAACAATCACTGAAAAGAATTATTGCGATACCGGCAATCAGGCAAACCCAGGGGTAGTCGCGCGCCGGCTCAGAGCTGGAAGTCGCGCTGGCGGCCTCACTCCAGGCCCAAATAGTATGTCAAGAAATTCACAGAGTATTGGCTAACTCGATGCGCAGGAGTCAAAAGATGCCGGGAGGGATTGTTCGCGAAGGACCACGGCTTGCTCTGGCGAGCAACGGACTCTACCCAGTCCCTTTGCCGTTCTCACAGCGTGAGGATTTTTAAGGAGCCGCTTCATTTGAAGTGAAGCGACACGGTTGCTTCCCCTTGTTTTATCTTATTTCTCTTGAGCCGAGCGTCGGCTTGCTTGATCCAATAATCAGATTCTTTGTGTGCGTCCGGATCATCGTATCCAAGAAAATACTGATTCGGATCTATGCCATCTTCGCCGATTTCCTTTGTATTAATTAAGTCTTCGACGATGACTAAGCGATTCGAATCCTGTTCGATGCCTCGCGCCTGGGTTCGTCCAGCGTCGCTCTCTCCGACAGCTTCGACCAGCGCCCAGCAAATGATGGCGCGATTGAAAATCTTTATTTGCCGATTTTCTGATTCCTGGCAATGAACGGCTTTCCAACCTACCTGTGCTGGAATGATTTGAAGAATTTTCCATCCGTTATATTTATGTTCATTCATAAATCCTCTTTTGACTTAACCGGTCGCTTTTTTTCGTCGCTCTCCAACGATACACTGGTTCTTCGAGAGCCGACATGATGACTGCCGATTCCGTGGTTGTCACCTTACGAGTATAGCGGAGAAAAGCATTTCATCAAGAATTTGGTCTCCATTTGCCGGGAATGTCAACCGGCTGCTTGCAAAAAGCAACTCCAGTTCCCGGTCTCTTACTTCCAGCCACTAACCAGAGAACGTCTTTTTCTCCATAAATCCCGAAAAACCAGCTAGCCGCCTCTAGATGCGATCTTGATTGCTTTATGCGATACTGGGAGTATGGCTAAACCAACCAGCAGACGCCGGAAAGATAGAGTTACGGAATGGGCAATAGGCCAGCCTCTCAGTTTCCCGCCAAAAGCTGCAATTAGAGAACGGTCAAAACCGAACAGGCAGCAGAGCAAAAGAGGAAACAAGAAGCGCACTGCCAAGCCTTGAACTATCCCGATTCCTATTGACCGGCATCGTTGTCTCGGTGCCGGAGCTGGGGAGGTGCGCCTAAGGGTCTGCATTCCTGATGTTCCTGGTTTTCATGACATCGCTCCCGCAGAGAAATAGCCACGTCACGGTCCGAGCTCTTGAGCTGGGGCAGCCCGGGCAGCAAGCCCCGAGCAGAGAGGGCCTAGAGCTGTCGTCGGCTACAAGGGTTGTCTCGGCATTGCCACCAAAAGATTCGACAAACCAACAGATTGCGGACCCCATATGGGCTGGTGGTCAAACTCGCCGTGAGTTTCACAGAATAGGGAATTCGGTTCATTGTTTCGCGACTAAGCAGGAGCTGAACCTTTGGCGTTGAAGTCGCTGAAGGTGAGTTCATGAGTGCTCTGTAATTCGGCTTAGGCTTGGCCGCTTCAGTTACGGTAGAGTTTGGGCTATAAGCCGGCAATGATGAACGACACTAGACTCGAGGCTCTCCGGAGCATTAACGCCGAACTGGTGGCCCACGTAAAATGGTTACTCGAGAGGCGTGACCTGGACGGGCTTTCAAGGATCATCCCCATTGTCGATAAGCTGACTCAATTACTGATCGAAATTGAAAAGACGGAGCACCGCGGTTAATGACCGGGACAAGCACAACAGAGTTCGAAAGCATCCCCGGAATTTCGTGATCCAACAACAACTTCGATACATTCCACGCGATCGTTGGAAATGGTTACGGAAATTGTTACAGATGAGGAGGTAACATCTCGCCAAGTGATTGTTTACAAAGGAGAAGGAAGGTGCCCGGTGGTGCCGCTGGTTTTCAAAACTGGTGACCGGTTTTTTCGATAAACGAAGAAGGACGAGGGGTTAGCGATAACTCCTCGTTTTTTTTGGCTTTTGCGTTTTTTCACTTCCCGCGATATTTTTCACCAGTTGCAGAAAACCGGCTTTTTTACCGCCGAATTGATAGAATAAATGAATTGATAAACGGAGGACAAGTCAAAGGAGGCATTAGATGCGTTGTTGATCATCCTTCTTTGCCTAGTTTTTATCATAACGAGAATTGTGAGCTGAAACGTGGAGACCTACAGAGGCTATCCTATCTATGGCTCTGCGGTCCCGGTGCCGGCGACAGTCGGCATGAAATATTTTTCAGTCAACCTAAAAGTGGAGACGTAAATCATGCATGCAAAAATAGCGTTCGCCATGCTGCTCGTGCTCACCGCCACGACCCTGCCCGCCCACGCCTTCAACGAGCCAGACAACTTCATGGGCGTCCGGTTCGACAAGAGCGTCGAGGACAGCATCCAGAAATGTCCCGATGACACGTTCCGAAATTACAAGTTCAACGAGGAGCACGAGGGCAAGGTCGGCCGCATCCAGCTTGAGTTCAACCGCTCGCGCTTCCCAGTCCTCTACGCCGCGATGGAGGAGAGGTACGGAAAGCCGACCACCACCGAGCACCCGGTCTGGATGTCCAAGGGCGGGGTCAAGCTGGAGAACGACGTCATGCGCTGGGTCGGGAACGAGGTCACCATAGAGGCGAGGAAGATCGGCCCCAAGATGGACAACTCAACGGTCGATTACACCACCAAGGCTTTCCGCGAGGCGCAGGCCCAACGCGGCAAGAAAGACATCCAGGACGCGGCCAAGGGCCTGTAGCTTGTGGACAAATACGAGCGCCAGGCCCGGGCCTTCGCCGACCACCTGCGGGAGATACGGGGCGAAAAGACCGCCTTTCCCGATTAGTGAATATCGATTGGCCGTTCCACATTTTCTGGTTAACCTACTTCAGCATCATACTCGGTGTTGCCCATTACTTTATTGTTTGAGTAGGGTATGCGCGAGGCATCGTACTCGACCCTGAGGCGAGGTGCCCACGGAGCTAAAGCGGCTGGACTGCGAGGACGTCCTTTTTCGCACGAAGGAAGAGGCCGAAGCGCACGCGATTGAGCTGTGCAAGACCTGGATCGACGAACGTGCTATGTCGTGATGCGTTGAACTTCTATCAAAGGCGGGTAGTGACTCATTCTGAAGATTCATTTGGGTGGTTTTGGCCGCTTCATCAATAGGTGCCCGTCTGGCATGATTATTACTGCTTCCCACCCATCATTTCCTAGCTTGTTTAACTCATCCGTAACCCAGTCACGCTTATCGCTAAACGTAGTAAAGCAGTATTCCCATTTCATTGATTACTCCTCTTTTATCTAAAACGCGGCCCGCCTCAGCACTGCGTTCAAGTGCTGCGCGATGGCCGGCCTTGGAGATACTCCAGAACTTCCAAGCCGCGCTGACCAAAAAGTTTGTACGCCATTGCGATGCGCTCTGCTCCTAGCCTTGAGCTTTTCCAAGATCCAGTCATCGGACATCACGTTCGTCGATCCAGGTCCGAACGTACCGTCACAATAATTAATTTCGAAATCTCCAATTCTCTGAAGCGATTGCCCACGGCCACTTTTGAGCGTTTCGTACAGTGACCGCGCAAATTGCCTGTCATCGCACTCCAGGACGTATTCGCAGTCGCCGCCTTTGTAATCCAGAATTAATATCAACTTGGTTGCTGCGGCTGCGGTTGAAACCACGACGTTCCTCAGGATTATCCCTCCGACCTCGTTCTCACTCGGAGTAGGTCCGGGACAAGCGGGACAAGCGAATCCAGATGTTGGCGGCCAAGGTTTCAATTTAGGGTGATCTCGAAGAATCATATAAGCCTAGAATTGCTTGGCTAGTCCAGCCTGCTTCAGAATACCTAGCGATGGTCATCAATCCATGCTTTCGCCATCTCTATCATAAACGCTTCTGCATCCTGCCAATTTTTGAACCGGTGTAGAGAACCAGTTATCGTGTGTGATTCTCGCTGACCATCGGTTCCCCAACTAATGTCGGCCATAGGAATCCAAAGCCTGGAAATTTCGTCGAGGCGTGTGACGACGATTATGAGGTGCTCTTTATAGAGCAAGTGGGCCATGTGGAACTTCCCTGTTCGGACTTGCTGATCCCGGCTGACCCAGTTCAAAATCGGATCTTTA
>DASQUN010000244.1:0-6290 GCA_035641275.1 Candidatus Udaeobacter sp.
TCGTGAAGAGCGGCGCGGAAAATCGGCGGCGCTCAACTGTGGGTTAAGGAATTGCCGCGGCGAGATCATCTGCGTAGTCGATGACGATGTCGTATTAGATTCGCAGTGGCTTCTGGGTCTCACGCGCGCCTATAAAGTTTCCGATTTTGATGCGCTCCAAGGCCGTGTGCTGCCTGGTGTCGATCCGTTCGGGCATTCGGCGGACCTGAGCAAACTCCATTATTACAATATTCCAGTCGTGGATCATGGCGAGCAGATGAGGCCTATCAGAGGACTCACGGGTGCCAATATGATGTTCAGGCGGAGTGTGTTTGAAAGAGTCGGCTTTTTTGACATTCGGCTCGGTCCCGGCGCTTCGGGCTTCAGTGAGGATACCGAATTCTCTCAAAGGATTCGCACCGCCGGCTTTAAGATCGGGTACACGCCGTACCCCGTAGTATTTCATGCGCTTGACCCGGCACGCTATGGAAGAAGGTACAACAGAACCGTTCATTATCAAAAAGGCGCGAGCCGAAGTATTTATCGTCGGGTCTCTCTGCTGAGAGTGTTTCCGGAGACGGTCGCGCACTGTTTACGGTTGTGTGCCTATAGCGTCTTGGGGAACGGCGCCAAAGTGCATAAGACCGAAGGGCGCGTTATGCGGGGGTTGGGTTATTTGCAGGGAAGTCTCTGGCGATACAGAAAAGAAATAAGAGCACCAGAATGGCCCGAGTTTAATCATCGTTTTTTCGACGACCGCAAGAACCAAGAGCGCGAGATTCGTCCCTTGGACGATTGAGCGCTGTGTCTTGTCACCGCCGCTGTGAGCTTCCGGCGTACCGACCTTCGGCATCAAAAGATGCCGCGAGCCCACTTGTCTCTCCTTGTCCCACTTCCGGTTGGCCTCTCCGTTGCCGTGAAATTTCCCATGGTGTTTCATTGTGAACAAGTTCCGGGGTTAGTTTGATTTTTGCCGTCTCTACTTCTATGTTCTGGAAACTATGAGCGGGCCAGGAAGTTGTGGGGCTCCACGGCCGGCGGTTTCCGCTATCGTGGTTTGTTTCAATGAAGAGGAAAACATCGCCGCCTGCCTCGAAAGTTTGAGATGGTGCGACGAAGTCGTCGTTATTGATTCCTATAGCACGGATCGAACGGTTGAGATCTGCCGGCGATATACAGACCGGATCATTCAGCGGCCCTGGGCTGGATATCGGGAGCAGAAGGCATTTGCGCATTCGCAAGCAACCAAAGATTGGGTTTTGCTTGTGGATTCCGATGAGCGGGTTACACCGGAACTTAGAGACGAAATTCGGCAAGCCTTGAGTCAAAACAGTTCCGGCTGCGCAGGTTTTTCCGTCCCTCGGCTGGTTTTTTATCTGGGCCGTTGGTGGTGGAGAGGGGGTTGGTATCCTGACTATGATATTCGTTTGTTCAGGCGTGATCGAGCGACTTGGGCCGGGTCGGATCCCCATGAAAAGATTTCGGTCGATGGTCCGGTCCATCGCCTACAACACCCGCTACACCATTTCTCTTATCGAAATATTGAGGATCATATCCACAGAATCAACCGATTCACGACGATTTCTTCGTGCGAGCTGCGGAAAGAAGGCCAACGACGGTATTTGACGGACGCTCTGTTTCGGCCGGCATTCCGTTTTTTTTATTCGTACATATGGAAGCGAGGGTTCATGGATGGTTTTGCAGGCTTCTACGTCGCCGTAACGGCCGCGGTTTATGTTTTTCTCAAGTATGCTAAGCTCTGGGAGTTGGAGGAAAAGGACGACGTCAGTCGGAAGCGGTCATAACCGCCTCCTTAAGATTCTGCACATCGATCCTGAGAGGAATTGGGGTGGAGGAGAAGTCCAGGTCGTCGGACTATTGGCTTATCTCAGTGGAAGGGGCCACGATAATACCCTTCTTGCCCATCCTCACGGCCGGCTATTCGAGCATTGTGGAGATCTGAACATAGCGCGATTACCGCTATTCCTTCGCAACGACTTGGATCTGAGGCCCGTAGCTTCGCTTAGACGCCTGATCTGTGAAGGAAACTACGATATTGTCCATTTACATACCAAACGGGCGCATGCCCTTTCGTTATGGTTGCCGCGGCAGCCGCACGGTCCCAAATATGTTGTGACACGGCGCATGGATTATCCTGAAAGGAAAGGCTGGTACACGCGCTACCTCTACAACCGACGCATAGATGGCATTGTTGCCGTTTCACAACCGATCCTCGATTTACTGGTGTCGGCGGGAATCGATGCGAAACGAATTCGATTGATTCATAGCGGTATCAACTCTCGACCGTTTGAAAGCGTCGCATCGGAAATACCTTCCTTGGGGGACGTTCCTGTCGTTGGAACGGTCGCGGTGCTGGAAGAGAGGAAGGGACATCGTTTTTTGCTTGAAGCGGCGGCGCGGCTCAAAAGCCAAGGTTACCAAATCAAATATTACCTCGCGGGCGATGGTTCGTTACGCGGTCAACTCGAGGAAATGGTCAAGAGACTGAAGTTGACAAACGAGGTGAAGTTCTATGGCTTTGTCTCTGACACTCCCGCCTTCCTCGCTCGGATCGATCTCTTTGTCCTCCCTTCATTACACGAAGGATTAGGCGTCGCGGCTCTCGAAGCCATGGCCGCCGGGAAAGCCGTTGTGGCGTCTCGGGCCGGAGGGCTTGCCGAATTAGTCCTTGACCCCGACACTGGATTGTTAGTTTCCCCTGGAGATCCCGAGGCGCTGGCCAAAGCGATCGCAAAACTGGTTCGTGATAGGTCGTTGGCTCGGGTCATGGGAAATAGAGGAGCCGATCGCGTGCGCGGGCATTTCACATTGGAGCAGATGGCACTCAAAAACGAAGCCTACTATTACGATCTCCTCGAACGATCGGCCTAGGTTCATTCGAGGACCTCCTTATATCGCAATATCGCACCGGGCGGCATGAAGAACCTATTGGAGATCATAAAAAAATTTGAGCGGGTGCGTTTGCTCGTCGTCGGCGATCTCATATTGGACCGCTTTATTTGGGGCGATGTGGAAAGAATTTCACCGGAAGCTCCGGTACCGGTTCTCCGGGTGGCTTGCGAGAATTATCGCCTTGGTGGTGCCGCTAACGTGATCAACAATATTCGCTCATTGAAAGGCCGGGTGAGCGCCTGTGGCGTTATTGGCCGAGATGAGCCGGGCAACAGAATTATAGCTGATTTGCGGCGTATCGGAGTTTCGACCGGCGGGGTATTTCCGGACGCGTATTTTCAAACCACCCAGAAGACGCGGATCATCGCCCGCCCGCGTCATCAACAAATTGTCCGATTGGATCGTGAACAGAACGGTGCGATTCGCGAGCCGACGATCAAAAAGCTCCGTCGGTTTGTTCTACAGAGTGTAAAGCGGTGCGACGGCGTCGTCATTTCCGATTACGGCAAGGGGGTTGTGCATGAGACGTTGCTAGCCGTCATCGCGGAGTTAGTTGGAAAAGGAAGGCTGATCAGCGTCATCGATCCAAAGAAAGAAAATTACGGCCGCTATCGGTCGCCTTCGCTCGTCACGCCCAACAAGGATGAGGCCAGTGAAGCCTCCGGGGTCGAGATTCGTGATGAGGCGACATTGCGGGCAGCGGGCGAGAGGCTATTGCGACTCTGGAAAGCCAAGGCGGTCCTGATTACCCGAGGGCCCGACGGCATGAGCCTTTTTCAACCTCGAGCGCCGGTAGAACATTTTGCCACCGAGCCGAGAGAGATTTTCGACGTTACCGGCGCCGGTGATACCGTCGTCGCGGTTTGCGCACTGGCCCTCGCCTCTGGGGCGAGCTACGGGGAGGCGGCCGTTATCGCTAATTTGGCGGCCGGCTTAGTTGGCGACGAGGTTGGCACAGTGGCCGTGCCTCTGGAGAAACTCGAACGCACGATCAAGGACCAGCGATGAAAAGCATGACCGGTTACGGAGAGGGGTCACATCACGCGCGCGGCACGAAGATTTCGGTTCAGGTGCGCAGTTTGAACCATCGGCATTTGGACCTGCAGCTGAGAGTTCCAAGGGAATACCTTCCGTTTGAAGAGGAGATCCGGAAGATCATTCGGGGAAAAATCGCACGAGGAAGAATTGATCTGTTCATCAACCGCTCGCCGTTGAAGGGACAAGGACGAAAGTTGGAATTGGACGAGGAACTACTGAACCAGTACCTCTCCGCTGTCAGGCAGGCGAAGAAGAAATTCGGATTGGCCGGTGAAATAGAAGTCTCGTTGCTTTCCGAGATTCCCGATCTCTTCAGCGTACGAGAGATTGAAGCTAGCCCCAAGCAAGAGCGACAACGCCTTTTTCTTGCACTGGACGCCGCCTTGAGGAAGCTCGAGCAATCTCGCCAGCGGGAAGGCCGACAGCTCAAAGCCGACATGAAATTACAAATCAATCATTTACGAAGGATCTCAGCAGCCCTGGAAGCCTGGGCGGCCGAGATGGGGACACGACTACAGAAGGCGGCGCTTGCGGCGCGGGATGGGGAAAATGCTCAGGTCACGGGCAAAGAAGCGTCTGATCTAGGCGGCTTGGTTTTGAAGGGTGACATCAACGAAGAGGTGGTGCGCTTGAAGAGCCACGTGACCGCCCTGGCTCTGGTGATTGGCGAAAGCGATCCCGTAGGGAAAAGGATCGATTTTATGCTTCAAGAGGTCCAACGGGAGTTGAACACAATCAGCTCGAAGATCCCCCATCTACCTGTCGTACAACTCGTATTGGAAGGCAAGGAAAGAGTCGAGAAAATACGAGAGCAAACGCAGAATATTGAATGACTGAAAGATCTCCTCTCATAGGACGACGGCAAGGCATAATCTTCATTATTTCCGCCCCGTCGGGTGCAGGCAAGACCACCTTAATTGCGCGATTGCGATCGGTTTTTCCTGAACTTCGACTATCGGTTTCATGTACCACGCGCCCGCAACGAAATGGCGAGATTGATGGCCGAGACTATTACTTCATGACGCAGCGACAGTTCGCGGCCATGAAGGCAAGCGGGAAGTTTGCGGAATGGGCGCAAGTCCACGGCTTTCTCTATGGCACTCCGCGAAGACCGTTGGATCATGGTATAAGCGGCGGACGTGATATCCTTCTTGATATCGACGTCCAGGGCGCCAGGAAGATCAAACGAGCGTATCCTGGGGCGGTTTCGATCTTTGTTTTGCCGCCATCGCTGCACGAATTGGAGCGAAGATTGGCCCTCAGGGGAACCGAGGGGACAGAAACGATTCGTCGACGGTTGTCGAACGCACAAGGTGAAATCCGCGAAATTCTCAAGTATGATTATTTCGTGGTTAATCGAGATGTGAAAAGGTCGGTGGCTATCCTTAAGGCGATTATTGAGGCGGAGCGGGCAAAAGTGTTCCGGGTGCACGAATGGCGCATCGCGCCGCGGCGCGATGCGCAGTACAAATGACATGAGCAGAGAAACCAAAATCGGCGATCTCGTTGAAAAGGTTCAAACCTACTATCCTGCGGCGGATGTCGACTTGCTTCGCAAGGCGTACGACTTTTCGGCGAAAGTTCATAAGGGTCAAAAACGGCTGTCGGGGGAACCGTATCTGGTCCACCCTATGGCCGTAGCTAACATCATTGCCGATCTGAAACTGGACGTGCCGAGCATCGTGGGAGGTTTGCTTCACGACACGGTCGAGGACACCCTCACGAGCTTGGAGGAATTGACAAGTTTGTTTGGTCGCGAGATCGGCTCGCTCGTCGACGGCGTCACCAAGCTCAGCCGGACAAATTTCAACAGCCGAGAGGAAAAGCAGGCGGAGAACTTTCGTAAAATGTTATTGGCCATGGGCAAAGATGTCCGGGTCATCTTGATCAAACTCGCGGATCGCATACACAACATGCGCACCCTGAGCCATTTGCCGGTGGAGAAGCAGGTCCTGACCGCCCAAGAAACCTTGGACATCTACGCCCCCTTGTCCCATCGTCTGGGGATTGCCTGGATCAAAAGCGAATTAGAGGATTTGGCGCTTAAGCATCTGCACCCCGAGATTTACTATCAATTAAAGCGAAATGTTGCGAAGAAGAAAACCGATCGGGAAAAATATATCGACGAGGTCATCTCCATCATCAACAAGAAACTAGACGCCGAGGGCATAGAGGCCGAAATTACCGGCAGGCCGAAACACTTCTACAGTATTTATCAGAAGATGGAGAGTCAAAACCTTCTCTATGACCAGATCTACGACTTGGTCGCGTTTCGGATTCTCGTGGACACCCCGAGAGAGTGTTACGAGACCCTGGGAATCATCCACGCGCAATGGCGGCCCGTTCCGGGGCGATTCAAG
>DASQUN010000245.1:0-4034 GCA_035641275.1 Candidatus Udaeobacter sp.
CGGGAGCCAAGATGGCGTCGACTTCCGTTGGCCACCCGGATTCCGCTAAGCAAGGCAAGGGAGAGATCGTTAAACCAATGGATCCGAGTCCAATGGCTTTAAAAGAACAACTGAGGACGACTGCTAAGACTCAACCAGAGCCAGGCGAAAGAAGAATCATCAACAGACCCAGTAGGCCATCCGTCGTCGCGTCGAGTTCGGATCGACCGAACCCGAGTCCAAAAGCCGAGGAGCGGCCGAGCAGTGTCGCGACTTCTAACGATCAAACACAGCTGCCGGAAAGAACAATGATCACCAGATCGCGCCCGCCGTCCGTTGTCGCGTCGAACTCGGATAAGCAAAACTACTTACCTAATAACGTCGTGGTTGAGCCAATTCTTTCCGGCACCAAAGCGGAGAATAGCAAGCCAAAAACTCAACTGAATGTGAAATGGGAAAACTAGCCCAGGTGATAGTTGCTCTCGCTCTTGTGCTTCTAAGTTTCGCAGCGCTTTCCGGTTGTTCAGCGCTTTACCAGCAAGTAGTAGCGGCTGCGCGACAGCCGGGGGAACATATTGAGACTACGCCGGATCAGGTGTGGCACGATTTTAGTTGCGGGAAACGTGACCGGCCGTTTGTCCATGTAGAATCCATGGAAGTTTTGCCAGAGATGATTAAACCTGGCGGTCGTGTTAACTACCGGCTCATTTATGTAATGTGTCCGATCAAACCGTCCGAAGTGATCAAAACAGTCGTGTCTCGCAGGATGCTCTTCAAGGGAGAACAAGTGGCACGCAACGTCAACGACGCCTTTGAGCTCAAGCCCGGCCGTTGGGTGGTGGATTCATTTTTTACTCTGCCAACGAATTCTCCTTTGGGTGTCTATTCGCTGGAGGTGGGTTTTGAAGCTCCCAACGGCCACGCCCATAAAAAGACCCGGAGCTTCGTCGTGAGTAACGAGTTCTATCTCAGCGGTCAATAAAGGCCCATTGACGAGCCGTTTCGTCCTCTCTGAGTCCTCGCCGTCGCCTTAACAAATCCGATTCAGCCGTGAAATCCTCGCCGGAATAAAAGCGAGCCGCAGATGAGGGTCTATTTCGCCCCGTGTGGCTCGAATCGCATCCCGATTGTAATGCGAGTCCCGACGCCGCTATAACTGCACAACGTTGGGCCACGTCCACGACGTAGTCTCAACAGTGAAACTCTTTGGGAGGAATTATGCCGAAGCCAAGGGTTCGCAAGGGTATGCCTAGCGTGCAATTAGCCAAAGAAGATTTTTTCAAGCGTGTCAAAGAGCGATTTTACGATCCAACTTTCGCTGCGGTCATGCCCGAAATGGAGAAAATAATCGACGTGGCATGGAAAAATTACACCGAGTATCACAAGAGTCCACGCACGCGGAAGGCGGGACGTGGCTTCAGTGATCCTGAGTTTTCGCTGCCGATCGAATGGCTCGAGACTCGTGAAGCCATCGCACGGGCGGAAAAACGCCAGAAGCATCCCAAGACCAATTCACGCATTCTGCTGATCAACGGCTCGACGCGAAGCAATCAAACTTGTCCCGGAGAGATGTCGAAGACGTTTCGTCTGACGAAGATCGCCGAAGAGGTCATCATCGGTGCGAAAGGCTTCGAGGTTGACCTGATCGATCTCAGCAGGCTTGCATCAGAATATGGCCGGGTTATCTATCCGTGCAAAGCGTGTGTTTCAACGTCCATGCCACTCTGTCACTGGCCTTGTTCATGTTATCCGAACCACGCCATGGGGCAGGTCAACGATTGGATGGCAGAAATTTATCCGCGCTGGATGGCGGCGCACGGAGTGATGATTCTATGCCCGGTCCACTGGTATCAGGCACCGAGCTCACTCAAGCTCATGATCGATCGTCTCGTCTGCGCTGATGGAGGAAACCCGGACCCGACGCTCACCCGCGGCAAAGATCCCCAACGCGCAAAAGAAGTGGAGCTCAAAGGATGGCACTACCCGCGCCATCTTGCCGGGCGCGTTTTCTCCGTCGTCGTACACGGAGACGCTGCCGGCGTAGAAACGCTCAGACGTAGTCTAACAGACTGGTTAACGGACATGGGGTTGATCCCGGCAGGTCGTGCGGCCTTGGTTGAGAGCTATGTCGGTTACTACAAACCGTATGCGACCAGCCATGACGACCTGGATGATGAGAAGAACTTTCATGAAGAAGTGCGTAACGCGGCGCGGACTTTGGTCAATGCCGTGCGTCTTGTCCGCCGCGGAAAATTCAAGCAGCCTGACGAATCTTTGCGCGAGCCGCGTCCGAAATAATATTGACAAAATGGCCGGGTCGGCTATCGTCGCTGTGTTTGCCATTTTGCAAACACTTAGTCCACGGATACGGCGGGGGTGTGAGCGTCCCGTCGTCAACTCTGTGGGCTGTTGATCCGAAAAGCAATTGAGGAACAAGATCTTCGTTACGCGACGCTTCAGCCGATCGGGTAGAAACGAAATATGAGACCACGCTTGCACACGCTGATAGCGATTTTAGCGTTGGCGGCGTCTTATTTCTGCGCCGGCAAGCTCGGGCTTTCTTGGGCCTACGTGCACACGAGCGCCTCTGCGGTTTGGCCCGCCGCTGGATTAGCGTTGGCCGTTCTTCTCCTGTGGGGAAGGAGACTCTGGCCGGGAATTTTTCTCGGCGCGTTTCTGGTAAACATCACCACGCAAGGCTCGCTGGCTACCACGCTCGCCATTGCAGCCGGTAACACGCTCGAAGCGCTTTTGGCTGCCTGGGGAATCAACCGCTTTGCCAATGGCGCAAAAGCCTTCGAACG
This sequence comes from Candidatus Udaeobacter sp., assembly GCA_035641275.1. Taxonomy (GTDB): domain Bacteria; phylum Desulfobacterota; class Binatia; order UBA9968; family UBA9968; genus DASQUN01. Next base: position 2,784 of record DASQUN010000245.1, read on the forward strand.
GGCCCGGAACACTTTCAAGTTTGTCTTGATCGGGCCAATTCTAAGCACGGTCGTTAGCGCGACCTTCGGCGTCACCAGCTTGACCCTCGCCGGTTTCGCTGAGTGGACTCGGTACCCTGCCATTTGGCTCACTTGGTGGTTGGGAGACGCGGTCGGGGATTTGATCGTCGCTCCGTTTCTATTGATCTTAATGACCGAGCCTTATCCCGAGTTGAAGCCTAAGCGTGTCGTCGAGGCTACAGTGCTGTTGCTATCGATGATTTTGCCGGGCTATCTGATTTTCCTAAGAGGCGCGGGTTTCAGCGCCGAATACATACTGGTTCTGCCGCTATTGTGGGCGGCGTTCCGATTTGGTCAACGCGGCGCCGTGACTTCTGCACTCATTGTGGCCGTAATCGCTGTAATCGGTACGCTCCATGGTGTCGGGCCCTTTGTCCATCCAGATGCCAATGAATCTCTACTGCATCTCCAGTCTTTCATGGGTACCGTCGCGATTGCGGCCCTGGTGCTTGCCTCTGTGGTTTCTGAAGGTAAGCGTGCGGAGCAACGTCTTCAGGTCCAAGATGCGATAAGCCGCATTCTGGCTGAGTCTCCAGCGCTTAAAGAGGCCGCTCCTCGAATCCTGTGGGTTCTGTGCGAACGGGCCGGATGGGACTGGGGCACCTTATGGAGCATAGATCAAGCCGCCAACGACTTGCGATGTGTGGAGGTGTGGCACATACCCTCGCTACAAACGCCGCAGTTTGAGGCCGACACGAAACAACGTCGCTTTACTCCTGGAGTTGGTTTGCCTGGCCGAGTTTGGAGCACCGGCAAACCAATCTGGATCACCGATGTGACTACGGACAGCAATTTCCCGCGCGCGCCGGTAGCCATCCAAGAAGGGCTGCACAGCGCCTTTGGCTTTCCGATCAAACTGGGGCACGAGGTTCTAGGCGTCATCGAGTGCATCAGTCGGGAAGTTCGAGAACCGGACGAATATTTCCTGCAGATGGTCAGCGATATCGGCGGGCAGATCGGCCAATTTATGGAGCGAAAACGGGTTGAAGGTGATCTCCGTGCCCAGCGCTCTCAACTGCGCGCAGTCACCGACATCACCCCGTTAATGCTCACCCAATGCAGTCGCGATCTTAATTATAAGTTCGTCAATCAGTCCTATGCGGCGATGCTCGACCTCACGCCGCAACAAATTATCGGTAGACCCATCGCGGAAATCCTCGGAGCCGAGGCTTTCGAAACCATTCGACCGCA
>DASQUN010000246.1:0-17365 GCA_035641275.1 Candidatus Udaeobacter sp.
CATGCTCGCCAAACATCCCGACCCTACCGTCGATCACGTTTTGAAAACCTGGGCTCCTCGGATGATCGTTCAGGGAATCGACTACAACGATTTCATGACGACCAGCGAGCGCATTCGCGTCTGGGAGGACTGGTGCCGGGAGTGGTGCGCGACGGCGGCCGCCCACGAAGAGTTCGCGCGCGAGAACGAGGCAAAGGGCAACCGGCACAGCGCGACCGAGGCGTATCTCTTAGCGTCGATGGCCTATCATTTCGCTTGCAACAACTCTCCTCATGATCTTGATCAGTATATACCGGCGGCCAAGAAACGGGTTGCTTGCTATGCGAAGGCCGCCCCTTATCTCGATCCGCCTGCGGAGCGGCACGAAGTACCGTTCGATAACTTTCGGATGGCGGCCTATCTCCGAGTTCCTGCAGGAAGCAAACGGCCGCCCGTCGTGGTGATCATTTCCGGGCTGGAATCGACCAAAGAGGAAGCCCGGACGATGGAGGACGTGCTTTTGCGCCGTGGCCTCGGCACTTTTACCTTCGATGGTCCCGGACAGGGCGAGAGCTGGTTTCAGGGCGGCATGATCGTCGAATTTGAACGGGCAACTTCGGCGGTGATCGACTATCTGGAAAAACTTTCTGAAATCGATGCGAATCGGCTCGGCGTCTTTGGACCGAGCATGGGCGGCTATCTCGCGCCCCGCTCGGCAGCGTGCGATACGCGCATTAAAGCCTGCACTTTCGCTGGAGGTATGTACGATCGTACCCGCGTGCTAAACCGACTCGACGATCCCTTTGAATTCGCCCGCATATCGCATATCTGGAAGGTCTACGAGAAACAGAAATTGGTCGAGCTGCACCAGCAGTGCACCCTCGAAGGATTGGCGCCGAAAATCCGCTGTCCGCTTCTGGTCGTTCATGGCACGAAAGACTTCGTGCCAGTCGAACAGGCAAAACGGACCTATGACGAGGCCTCCGGCCCCAAGGAATGGGCGTTACTCGAAGGCGGCAACCACGTCTGCAACAACATGCCGTTTCGCTACCGCCCGCTCATCGCCGATTTCCTGGCCAAACACCTGGGCGCGCGAGCTGTCTGAAGCGCATCGTGGAGAATTCGGCTACAATCCCTCCTGAAAGGTCCCTGCGAAAAAGCCTTTAGTGTAAGCTTAACACTGCCATTCATGCGGCTGCAGTATTTCCCTTGACAAGGATTCCGTCCTTGCTACAGTAAGGAAATGAGTAAGGTCACGAGTAAATTACAAGTCACTCTTCCCAAGGCTGTAGCAGAGCAATTCGGTATAAAGCCAGGGGATCAAATCGATTGGGAGATCGCCGGAGAGGTGCTGCGAGTGATCCCTGTTTCGAAACGACGACGTGAAAAGAAAGCGCTTCCAAAGCAGCGGCTTCAGTTTTTCGACCAGGCTACCCAAAGACAGCGCGAACGCGAAAAGGCAATTGATCCGGCTTTGCTTCATCCGAAACGGGCTGGACGCGGATGGACGCGAGACGATCTTTACAATCGTGGCCGTACTAATTGATACCAACATCCTCGTCTACCGGTTTGATCCTCGTTTCCCAGGCAAACAACGGATCGCCTCAGATTTGTTGCGCCGCGGTATCGAGGAAGGTTCGATTCGTGTTCCGCACCAAGCAATCGTCGAGTTTGTTGCCGTTGTAACTCGTCCTTTGATGGCCGACCGATCTCTTCTGACACCTGAGGAGGCGAGGCGGGAGGCTGAAGAGTTTCTCGGTCAATTTAGTGTCCTCTATCCGAATGAGGCACTCCTGCGCCTGGCCTTTCGCGGTTCCGCGGCGTATCAGCTTAGCTGGTTTGACGCGCACCTTTGGGCTTACGCCGAACACTACGGGCTTTCCGAGCTGATCTCTGAGGATTTCCAGCATGATCGTCTTTATGGAACCGTTAGAGCCGTGAACCCATTCTTGGAGAACGAAAGGTCGCCATGAGGTCTTGTCGAGAAACCGAGAGATTCGCTGGCAACCCAGCGATGGCTTGCTAGAATCCACGCCGTCATGACAACCGACCGGCTCTCGGGAACCGTGCTTGTTCTCTTCGCGCTTGTAGTTATTTGGGAGAGCCGACTTCTCCCGCTGGGAACCTTCCGACAGCCGGGACCGGCCTTCATTCCTATTCTGCTTGCTTCTCTCCTTGTGATCTTCGGAGTCGTGCTCGTGTTGACGGCTGGCCGCACGCCATCGTTGTCATCGATTCGCTGGACCGAATGGCGCCATGCTCTGGCGATTTTGGGAACCTCCGTCTTTTCGGTTTTCGCCATCGAGCGTCTTGGCTATCGTTTCACAGTCCTTCTCATTCTGGGTTTCTTGTTTGAGGTTGTGGAGAAGCGGGGTTGGGTACTGTCCTTAGCTCTTGCCTTTACATTGTCCTTTGGCTCCTTCTTCCTCTTCTACACTGTCCTCCGAGTGCCTCTGCCTGAAGGACCGTTGGGCTTCTGAGGCAATTAAAAAATCAAGTAAAAATGAAAAACGAGGAATTAAAATAGCCGTTTTCAATTCTGCCTTTTTAATTTTTCATTTCTTCTATGGCTGAAACTCTGCACAATCTTTATGCCGGATTTTCAGTTGCGCTTGCGCCCAATGTTCTTCTCTACGCGTTTGTCGGCTGCGTCATCGGCACGCTTGTAGGCGTCCTGCCGGGCGTGGGTCCGCTTGCAGGTATCAGTTTGCTCCTGCCCGCGTCGTTCGGTTTGGATCCGACTTCCGCGATCGTTCTTCTGGCGGGAATCTATTACGGAGCCATGTATGGAGGATCGACAACTTCAATCCTGATGCGTATCCCCGGCGAGGCGGCCTCCGTCATGACCTGCATCGACGGATACGAGATGACGCGGCAAGGCCGGGCCGGGCCCGCTTTGGCCATTGCCGCCGTTGGGTCCTATATCGCCGGAACCGCGAGCATTGTCGCTCTCATGCTTCTGGCGCCGCCTTTAGCGAGCTTTGCCCTCCGCTTCGGACCGCCTGAATATTTCGCTCTTCTGCTTTTGGGTCTTCTGGTGCTCGCCTATATGAGCGGCGGCTCAATGCTCAAATGTCTAGCCATGGCAATCCTGGGGCTGCTCCTCGGCATGATCGGCATCGATCCCATGACGGGGTTTTCTCGCTTTAGTCACGGGCTGGTCGAATTGGGTGACGGTATTGGAGTTGTTCCTGTAGCCGTGGGCCTGTTTGGGCTTTCAGAGATCTTGCTGACGGCGGGACAGCCAACTCCGACCGAGGTCAAGAAACCTCGGCTGAGAGAGCTGCTGCCGTCGCGCCAGGAATGGCGCGATTCAGCTTGGCCGATCGGCAGAGGAACCGTCCTTGGATTTTTGATCGGTATCATACCCGGCTCGGCTCACATCATCTCGTCATTCGTCTCTTATGCCGTGGAGCGGCGTCTTTCCAGGCATCCCGAACGCTTCGGTCGAGGCGCGATCGAAGGAGTTGCCGGTCCGGAATCAGCCAACAACTCGGCGACCTCAGGAGCCTTCGTGCCCATGCTTGCCTTGGGCCTTCCGTCCGGTCCGATTCCGGCTGTGATGATCGCAGCGATGATGGTGCATGGAATCTCGCCGGGTCCTCTTCTGATTGCCCAGCAACCGGACCTTTTCTGGGGTTTCATCGCGAGCATGTATGTCGGGAATGTGGTGCTGCTGATTTTAAATTTACCACTCGTCGGGCTTTTCGTTAATCTCCTGAGAGTTCCTTATCCTATGCTTTATCCGGCGATTCTCATGTTCTGCGTGCTTGGGGTTTATGCCGTCAACGGGAGCGTGGTGGACATCGGGATCATGACGGTCATGGGCGCCCTCGGGTACCTGCTGCGCAAGTTTGACTTCGAGACCGCGCCGGTAGTATTGGGGCTCATACTCGCGCCGATGATCGAGATGAGCTTTCGCCAGTCGCTCTCCATGTCTTCGGGCAGCTATGGCATCTTTGTTAGCCGCCCGATTGCTTTGGTGATGCTGATGGTTGGGTTGGCGCTTCTCTTGTTGAGTATGGCGGCCTTCGTGGCGAAAAAGTCGCATTGGAGGCACAAATTCGGGTTAGTCGCCGGGCCTGATCCAAGATAAAGGAGACACGTAATTTGCTTCGGATGGGCTTTAACCTTCATATTTCGCTCTCCTATGAGGCCGGTTGGCCAGACAATATGATCCCACAAGATTTTCCGATCAGGACGATTCGTTGGAGGTGAACAATGAGACAGGTCTACGGCGCAGCTCCGCTGCGCGCTATTCGATGGTTTTATGTTCTGCCGATGCTGCTCGCTTCGTTTTTTGGTTTTTCTGACGAAACTCGCGCTCAAGAGAAGTATCCGAACCGCCCGATTACGATCGTAGCTCCGTTTCCTCCTGGGGGCGTTGCCGATCTAACGGCAAGGCCCGTCGCAGCCGCGATGGAGAAGGTCCTCAAAAATCCGGTTGTAGTCGTGAACAAGACCGGAGCCGCAGGTGCCGTGGGCATGTCGTCCGTGGCGAATAGCAAACCCGACGGCTACACGCTGCTCATGGCTCTCTCCAGCATCTCAATCATTCCGGAAGCGGACAAGCTCTTTGATCGCAAGCCCGCCTACACAATGGATCAGCTCCTCCCGATTGCTTTGATTTCGGCTGATCCAACAATCTTCGTTGTGAACGCCAGTCGGCCATGGAAAACCGTGAAGGAGTTTGTCGATGAGGCGAAGAAACGTCCGGGAGAGATTTCCTTCTCCTCTTCCGGGGTGTACGGGACCTTGCATATGGCGATGGAGATGCTCTCTCATGCCGCCGGAATCAATCTGAAGCACGTCCCTTATTCGGGAGCGGGACCGGCGCTGACCGCGATCCTCGGTGGACACGTTGATACGCTTGCCTCGGGTCCGGCGGTGGTCATTCCCCATATCAAAGCCGGGAAACTTCGGCCGCTCGCAGGGTGGGGCGCCAAAAGGGTTGATGCCCTTCCGGATGTCGCTACGTTTAAGGAGGTCGGGTATGATATCGAATTTTACATCTGGGCCGGCCTCTTTGCGCCCCGCGGCACACCGGCCAGCGTCATGAAAAGCGTCCGTGAAGCAGTGAAGCAGGCCGTGAACACTGCCGAATTTAAATCAGCTATGGAGAAAATTGCCACGCCGATCGCCTATCTCGATGCTCCCGAGTTTCAGAAATTCTGGGACAAGGATGCCAAGATGCTTGCGGACGCGATTAAGCGCGTGGGGAAGGTCGAGATACCTGAAGCGAAATAACAAATGAGAGAAGGAAACGAGGAGAACGTGACTGGATACCGCGGTACATTTGGCCAATCCGTTTTTGAATGGCTAGACTACCGCGTCGCCCAGGCCGGGAGTTCCCAACTCGGGATGATGCGAGGTGCCCAAAGACTATGTGATGTCGTCGCGCTTACAGATTCAGATCTAATCCGCGACCACATTAATGGTCTTTAATGGAACCACTTCCGTGGTCTAGTATTTCCTTTTTAAGCTCGGCTCTGACGTGATCAAGTCGCTTTTGGAACCAGGTATTTTTTGCCGGGTTAAAAACTCTTTGAACCAGCTGATCTCCGGTGTAGACGCCGCCGTTGACCGGGCTCTGTTCAAAAATAAGTTGCCAGTCCATAAATGACCCTCCCTCGGTGTGATTAATAGTTTCATTAGAACCGGTACTCAGTTGCACGATTTTAGAAACCTATTATGTTTGAGCTCAGGTAACCTTGCGTTCGCGTCTAAGGGAACTCGCCATAACAAACCATCCTAGTGCATGTCAATAGTAACGAGTTACGAAACGTCCGGTGCGCGTATGCTCTCTTTATGTCCGGACCATTCGCAGTCAAACTTGCTTATAGTGAGTGGCTACGGTCGTGAGGATGGAGGGAAACGCTGGGAGCAGCTAAATAGCGCTCGAGGCATTGCTCCGGTGAAAGGGCAAGACGCACGCGCGTCTATCAAAGGGAAGTCTTATTGACGTTCGGACTCGGGAAGAGGAAAGAGGCGGGATGAGCTTTGATGGAGCTTGTCGATTGTCAGCTAGCCAATGCTACCATTTACCCTCTTTACCATTTGCCAACGACGGGGACATCGCCCGCTTGCCCTTTTACCCGTGTGGACCTAGTCGCTGGACGTAATGTTTTCCCCTTCAATGGCTTAAGGGCCAAGATAAAAGGTGGGGATTAGGTGAGTTCCAGAGGACAATCGCCCGTAGAATTTTCTGTCAGCGTAATACACCAGAACATTCCATCTAACTCCGGATCATTGTCGAAACTCTCATTGTTCCAGGGTCGCGTCACGTGGAGGTGACGAGTTTTTTCAGCCTATCGCCCCGCGCGCTTTGCCTGCTTCTAAACTCTTAAGTCCTGCAACGCCTAGACCGTTGAATCTATGACACGTGACGCAACCGTCCCTCCGCCAGCGCTTCGCCAAACTGTCTTTACTCGCTTAATATCTTTTTCATCCGCTCAACCACTTCCCGTGGTTGTGTCATTGCCTCTCTAACGATCGCCTCGAGCTCCTCACCACTGCTCGGGTCGGCTTCGAGCTTTTTCTTTTTTACCTCATCCAGGAATCCAGGATCGGTCATGGTCTTCATGAATGCCTCGCGAAGAAGTTTCACCCGATCCGGCGGAATTCCCGGAGGCGCCATAAAAGGCCGCCCGAGGTCTCCGGAAGCCAAAATCGCGGTTACCAGCTTTCGAGTCGCTTCGGGAGTCTTATATTCGTTCATAAGCTCATAAATCGTCGGCACGTCAGCTGCCCTTGGATCTCGCTTTCGCCCGGTTTGCAGTAGCACGCGAACCAAATTGTTTTTCCGCCAGGTGCCGAAGGGCTCCCGCGCATAAAAGGTCGGAATACTCAGGGAACGGCACTGCACTTCGCCTCTTTCGAGCGCCAAGTCCTGCTCGCCGCCGCCCTTATAGCCCATGACCAACCTGAACTTAAGGCCCAGCGCCTCTTCGAGAAGCTTCGGCACGAAGTGCCCGCTCGTGCCTGTCGAAGTCGCCGAGCATTTGGGAGGATCCGATGCCTTGCGAATGTCTTCCAGACTCTTGTACGGCGTGTCGGTTCGCATATAAAGCAACCACGGTGTTTTCTCCGTAGAACCGATCCAGGCAAATTTGCTCCAGTCAAACTGAACTTCTTTCTTGCCGACCAGCTGATCGAAATACAGAGACGGGCCAGTCGAGGCTAGAGTGAGACCATCCGGTTTGGCGACGTTATAGACGTAATTCGCAGCGATCATGCCGCCCGCACCAGGCATATTTTGAACGATGATGTTCGGTGTTCCAGGAATATGCTTGACAATGTGCGCTCCCAAAGCCCGCGCCCATAGGTCATAGCCGTCCCCGACAAGAAACCCAACTACGATCGTCAGATTTTTTCCCTGGTAGAATGGCGTCTGAGCAAAGACCGATTTAAGGATTACCGGGTTGAAGGCATCAAGGGTTAAAAGTACGAAGAAAGCGTGAGCCGCCAGGCGTGAACCAATATTCACAGTTCTCCTGTTGCCTTTTATCACTTGCCTTGCGCCTGCTTTCTCTAGATTCTCCAACCTTGCAGCGCTTGAACTTTTGAACCTCTGAAACATGAGCGACCCTCCTTGCTCGAGCTAAGCAGTGTCGAACTGCGAGTCGAACCTAAAACCAGAAGCCCTTCGACCGTACACCTATTGACCCAATAATTTTTTTAACCGCTCAATGATCTCTGGCGGTTGCGTCATGACCTCCTTGACGATCACCTCGAGCTCCTCGCCGCTTGTCGGATCCAACTCGAATTTTTTCTTCTTGATATCGTCCAGGAAACCCGGGTCTTTCAGCATCTTCTCGTAAGCCTGACGCAAAATCTTCACTCGGTCGGGAGGAGTTCCCGGGGACGTAAATATGGGCCTGCCCAAAGAGCCGCTGGCAAGAAGTACACTCGCCAGCCGTCGGCCGGTCTCCGGAGTCTTGTACTGGTCCATGAGCTCGTTCAGGGTAGGCGTATCGGGCAAGCGTGGATCGCGTTTTCGTCCCGTTTGATAGGGATTGCGAACGAATCCTTTCTTTTTCCACGTGATATACGGCTCACGGGCGAAAAATGTTTCTACCGTGAAAGTTCGGCACTGAATTTCGCCTCTCTCTATGGCCAGATCCAGTTCGGGACCGCCGGGGTAGCCGAGCACCGAGTGAATCTTCAGCGGCGGTAAAGCCTCTTCGAGCAGGCGCGATAGGATGTAGTCTGAGCTTGATGTTCCTGTAGTACCGCAGCGGGCAGGCTCCCTCGCATTGCGCATATCGTCAATGGACTTATAAGGGGCGTCAGCGCGCATGGTCATCTGCGACTCACCTTTGACCGGTGAACCGATCCACATGAACTTCGCCCAGTCATACTGGACCTCCTTCGATCCCACGAGTTGATCAAGATACAAACCCGGTAGGATCGATCCGATGACTGTTAAGCCATCGGGCTTGGCGACATTGTACAAGTAGTTGGCGGCGATCTTATGGCTCGCACCGGGCATGTTTTGTACGATCGTGTCAGGGTTTCCCGGTATGTGTTTGGCCAGGTGAGCCGCGATCGTGCGCGCCCAGAGGTCGTAAAGAGAACCCGCGGTGGTTCCAACGAGAACCTTCATGGTCTTCCCTTTGTAGAAGGGCTCGCCCTGCGCTCGGATAGCAGCGACAAACCATAAGCTCCAAAGTAACGAGAGAAAAAGACAAGAGCCGACTGCGCCAGCCCGTTTTTTCATAGGACCTCCGAACTGTCTCCATTGATACTCCGCGAGCCAAAGCCACAGAAAATACCTTCATGGATAACTCCTATCTCCTGTCGCGAGGCTGCTGTCATCAGTAAGAAGTAAAAGCACGTATGAGCAAGATCGCCGCAGCGATGGCGATAACCACGTGCAGGGCGATAAAAACCGAAGTGACCCAGAGCCGGTTTCGTCGTTCGATGGCGGTCTCCATTTCGCCGTGAGAGACGACCAGCGCCGTGACGAGCTTGACCACTCCGACTATAAGCGGAGGGAAAACTCCCAATAAGATTCCCGGTGTGAGCTGCTCCGGCCTACCGAGCAGTTCGGGGATGAATCGCCATGGGTCCGGCGCGGGTCGAGTCAAAACAAACACACGCGCGAGCCAAAGCAAGATAAAAAGGCACGAAAGCAACTGCGACATGGCGACGCCTGAATAAGGTTCCGGCATGCCACCCGGTCCGCCCAATGCCCATCTCTGGCTTTTCGCCGCTTCGCCGACGAGAAACAGACTGATGGCCCATAACAGAATCGCAATTAACAACAGAACGAAATTCCACATCGCCACTTGGCCTTGACGCCGGTGCTACTCTCGGTCCCGCTTTAGAGTTGCACCGAACACCTTACAGAAACGCTCAGTGATCGTTTCTCTGTGCGGCCGCCGCGCCTCACTTCGCTCCTATCCAGCCGACGCTAGAGATATCGATAATCTGCTCGTCCGGCCCCAGGCACTTGATTTCGTAATAGGACTGCGGGTGAGAGGGATCGGCAGGGCTAACTTCTGCTCTGTCAGTGAGCTGTTTTCCCCCGAGGCTGCTAATTCGGCCAAGGGATGCGCCGATATCCTCAACGTGAAAACCCACATGATCGATGCCAAGCCGAAGAGGCTCGCCGTTCTTTCCCGGCTGGAATTTTAGAATGGCGATATTGAGATGGCCATCGGTGAGATAGATGCCGTTTTGTCCCAAGCCGACTTGCTCCAAGCCGAAGGCGTCTTTGTAAAAGGCCGCAGTCTTTTCAACGTTTTGAGTTCGAATCGCAATGTGTTTGATCCTGGCCATAATTGCACCTCCGTCTATTGGGACATAGCTTTTTTATTTCCGGCCCCAGATCTCGGCGATTTCATTCGCACTGGCGATATCAAAATGCGTCTGCTCCATCAGTTTGAGAGCCATCTCGTGCAGCTCGCGGCTTCTCGAGCCAACGCAATCTTTGAGAATCACCATGTCGTAGCCCAGATTGCGCGCGCTGCGTGCCGTCCCTTCCACGCCGCCTTCGGTCGCAACGCCGCCAATCATAATTGTCTTTATGCCTTTGCTTCGAAGCACGAGATCAAAATCAGTTCCCACAAAACCATCGGGTCGGCGCTTGCGGAACACGATGTCTTGAGGCTGGGGTTTCAATTCTTCGACAATTTCCCTACCTTTGGGGTCGTCTTTTTCACTCAAGAGCTGGCTTGGATCGGTCGCTTTCGCTCGCTTCATCCGGATGCGCACCCAAACTCCGGCTTCTTCTTTCAACAAGTCGAATCCAGTCTGCACTGAATAGAAAACCGGAACGCCAATGCGCCGCGCTAGCGCGGATAACTCTTGCAGTTTCGGCAGGATGTCTTTGTAGTTAAAAGCGTTCGGTGCGATGGCGTACTCCATGTCCCAGAGGAGCAAGGCCGTTCGCGTCGGATCGACCAGTTCCGCCAAAGTGCTTGGTATTTTTTTTCCTCCGATCTCAAACATAGTTCACCTCCACTGCTAAATCTTAAATATTCCCTGTCTTGATCCTACTTATCGAGAGTCGCCAGCGCCTTTTTGTAGAAACGGTCGTCGATATACTTGTCCGGTTTGGGCACCGGCGGTTTCATTAGCCCCGCCGTTTCTCGAAGCTCGAGCACTGTTCGGATTCCTTCCATATCGATCTGGCTCCTCGGCGTCAGCCCGAATCTTGTGCTGATGGTCTCCTCATACATTTCTTCTGCCCGCGCCCGGTTATTTCGATTCTCGGGAACAAGGATTTTGATAACCTCTTCCTTATTCTTTGGGTCCGTGACCCAATCCGTCGCGCGAATCGTGGCTCGAATGAAGCGCACGAGCAGATCTTCATTGGCGTTCGCCCATTCCCGCCGCGTGGCGCCAAGGCCTCGGGCGTAGTGTTTAACGTGGTCCTCCGAGCGCGCTAGGATCTTAAAGCCGCGCTTCTTGACGTCATCATCGTGCAGACTCATCATCGCCCCGGACGCCTCGCCCCGGCTCATGGCCTCGGCTCGCTTTTGCGTGTTGCCGAAAGCTTTAAATGTGTAGTCACGGTTAAGTTCTAGGCCGTTCTTTTTCAGAATGTATACTCCCACGATTGCGTATCCGGTGGTGGGCGCGTCCACCGCTAGGACTTTGCCCTTAAGATCGCTGTAGCCGTTGATGTCATGGGTCACAATCAACTTTTGGTTGACTCCCCGGCTGCCGCCCATAAAAATGACAAAATCGTTTTTTTGCGGATCTTCGCCTTGACCTTCCGCCCAGGCGATGACGTTGTCGGCGTTGTTGAGGATAAGGTCGTATTTGCCACTGATCAGATTTCGCAGCAGCGTCGGGGAATCCGTGACCGTATTGATCTCGACGCGAAGGTTTTCGTTTTTGAGCAAGCCTTTTTCCTGGGCGGCGATGATCGCCGCATCTTTGTTAAACAATCCTATTTTGATTACATCTTCGGCCATAACCATTGTTGGCAGCAGCCACACGAAAGCGACTGCTCCTACCTCCTTTAGTTTCATATGATGATCCCTCCCCGGGCAATCTCTCACTTCGCGCGGGCCGTTGTCAAATTTATCGTTGATCCGGTTCCAGGGGGTTGCCAGTTTAGCTGGTCCGCGCCCGATATTGATGGCGCTGATCGACCGGAATGCCGTTCGAATTATTCAACGAACTTCAGAGACACCACACTAGCGGCTGAGCTCGGGTAGGAAATCTTCCAACCGAATTCGTTTCATTACTTCATCCGGCACACGAAGCTCGGGTGGAAATCCGTCGAGAGGCTTGGTCGCGTCGAGGCCCATCTTGGCATTGACGCCGCCGTGCCCGGCGGACGGATCGAGCTCGCTTCCCTGAGCGTGCGCGATCACCACGAGGTCGCGGTCAGCTTGAAAGCGGTTGGAAATCGCCCACAGGACCTGTTCTTCGTCGAAGACATCGATGTCGTCGTCCACGATCACGACGTGTTTGAGCAACATGTCGGCGGCGAAGGCGGCGCAAATGGCGTTCTTCGCCTGGCCCGGCGTTCGTTTGGCAATCGCGATATAGGCATGAAAGCGGCAGTTGCCCGAAACGGGCATGCAGACGTTTTTCACGGTCGGCACGGTTTGGCGCGCCGCCTTCAGCAGCGCCGCCTCGCGCGGTACTGCCCCCATTAATTTATGCTCGGTGTAGCCCGCATGGATGTCTTGGAAGATGTAATCCTTCCGATGCGTTATCGCGATGACTTCGATGACTTGACGCTCGTCCTGCGGCACCGCATGGCCAGTGAATTCGCCGAACGGTCCTTCGGTACGACGAATACGCGGGAGGATCTTTCCCTCGATGATCACTTCGGCATCGGCGGGGACCCAGATCGGGACTGCCTTTGCTTTGATCAGGCGTAGCGGCTCGTTCATCATGCCGCCAATGACGGCGTACTCGTCTTCGTCAGACGGCGTTAGGGCCTGCGCTCCCAAAGAGAAAAGGGGATGCACGCCGATGACGATCGCGATAGGAAGCGGCTGATCGCGTTTCTCCAGCTTGTTATGGAGTGTCCAAAGATGCCGGCCAACGGCCATGAAAATCCTCAGCTCGCGCTTGCCCGCCATCATGAGCCGGTTATAGCTCGTGTTCCTGACGCCGGTGTCGGGGTCCGTGGCGACCACGATGCCGGCGGTTATGTAAGGGGCGGCATTGACGTCGTAGTGCGTGAGCATCGGCACTGCTGTTAAATCTACTTCGTCGCCCATCTTAATCACTTCGTGGACCGGCGCGTCGATCACTTCGACAGGGGGAATCGGCTTCGACTGCCTTTCGCTGAACTTTATCGCCAGCTCTTCGGGCTTGCAGTCTAGGGCCATTGCCATCAAGCGCCGGCTGACCTGCGCGTTAATGACAACGGGTGTCTTGCTGTCTTGGACGTTTTCGAACAAGAGGAGGGGAAAACGCTTCGTCTTTTCTAGATGGGTAAGCAGCGCGGAAATCTCGTAGCGCGGCGAAATCGGCTTTCGCACGCGCACAATATCGTCCGGCGACTTCGCTTCTACCTCGGCGATGAAACTCCGGAGGTCTTTGGGCATGATCTGCACTTATACGCCGCGTCAAAGTAAGAAGCAAAACGCTTGAGCAAATGAGCGCCAAACGTCGACAGAACGCGGTCGCGGGCCTGCCGGCACCGCGCTTGGATGCAGTATTTCCGGGACCCAGCGCATTCACTTGACCATGGTCTGTATGCTAGGCTATTCACCATCGACCCATAGAGCAACAAGGAGCCATCATGGCCGACCGTCAAATCATTGAGCCGCATATTGCATTTACCGATCTGCGTGGATGGATGCGCGAAGCCGAGAAGCTAGGCGAGCTTAGGACAGTTCGCGGAGCGTCCTGGCAGGAAGAGATCGGGCTCGCCGCCGACGTTGTGATCCCATCTGACGATGGACCGGCGGTTCTGTTCGACGAGGTGCCGGGATGTCCCAAGGGCTTTCGCGTGCTGATCAACGTCTTCGCCGGAAAGCGGCGCAATATGACCCTTGGATTTCCCGATCATCTGACGAAACAAGACCTGAGCCAGGCCTATTTCGATCACTATCAGACCAACGCGCAACACATCCCGCCGGTGATCGTCGACGACGGTCCGGTGTTCGAGAACATTCTGAGAGGAGAGGACATCGATGTCACGAAGTTTCCGGCGCCGATCTGGCACGTCAACGACGGCGGTCGTTACATTGGCACGGGCTGCTACTCGGTCACCATGGACCCCGACGAGCGCTGGATCAATGTCGGTTGTTACCGTTCGATGATTCACGATCGTAAATCGGTCGGTTTGCTCATCGTCCCCGGCAAGCATGGCTACATGCACCGGGAAAAGTATTTTAGCCGCGGCGAGCGCATGCCGATCACTCTCGTGGTCGGAGGGGATCCGTTATTTTTCTTTATGGCCGGCACCGAGCACCCTTATGGCGTGTGCGAGTATGATATCGTCGGCGGCATGCGTCGAAAGCCCGTAGAGTTGGTACGGGGGAAGCTGACCGGCTTGCCGTTCCCGGCGAGCGCCGAGATCGTTCTCGAAGGATTTCTGGACAACAAGAGTCGCAAGAACGAAGGGCCGTTCGGTGAGTGGACGGGATACTATGCCACGGGAGACAGCGCCCAGCCGGTGCTCGACATCCAGGCCATCTATCACCGCAACGATCCCATTATCCTGGGAGTCCCGCCGCTCGGCGGCGGCTCGGATGAGATGGCCCGCTATCGCGCCGTGATGCGCTCAGCCATGCTTAAATACGAGCTCATGAGCGCAGGGGTGCCCGACATTCGTCAGGTCTGGTGCCATGAGGTCGGCGCCTCTCGCATGCTTCACGGAATCGCCATCAAGCAGCGCTATCCGGGCCACGCCAAGCAAGTCGGTGTGCTCGCATCGAGCTGCGGATCGACCGTTTACGGCTGCAAATTCGTTATCGTCGTCGATGACGATATTGACGTGTCGAACTTCGAGCAACTCATGTGGGCGATGGTGACGCGCTGCGATCCGGCTACTTCCATGGATATCTTGCACCGCATGCGCACGTCGCCGGCGGACCCGCGACTCACGCCCGAGCAGCGCAAGATGCGTGATCTGACTAACTCTCGGGTTGTCGTGGATGCGACCCGACCTTATGACTGGATGGATAAATTTCCACCCGTCAATGCTCCGAGCCCGGAAGTCGCGCGTAAGGCGCGGGAGAAATTTGGTTATCTCCTGGGTTGAATGGGGGACTCGGCCCGCCGGGCTGTATTTTCCCCGCGTAAAAATTAAAATCTCAGTCTGTTTTTCGTGGACCTGGGCTTAGGTCCCTGGGAGTCATCATTTTGATGGGAACGGCGGCGTCCGCACGGTGGGCGGCTGCGCAGAACCGCAACAGCCCGGGCGGAAATGGCGTCAGGCCACGATGGGATTTGTCAACGGCAGGTGGCTCGGAATCTTTGGTACTCTGGTTCGTGGTTGCCCGTTCACTCCAGCGTTGCCAGCGCCGAGCAGAATTAACCTGCCGTTTCCCGTGTTGCAGAGCTGATAGGACTGGCCGGATTCCAGCAGGACCGTATCAAACTGCTTCAGGACAAATTCTTTATGAGGAGTCCGGACCGTGCACTCACCTTCGAGGACCATGAAAATGTGATCGTCATTTTCATGGTAATGCATGTCATCCTGCACGTTGGCTTCGCAATTGATCAGCCAAAAGTAGGCCAGCTCAGTTCGCCACAAGCTAAGGTGGCGGATCTCAGGATGCGCGTCGGCTTCTTTGATAAGGTTTTTCATCTCGACCATGGTGTTCCTCCTGTAAATTTCACAGGCTGATGAAAAACGCCCATCTACTTCGTTGCAATCGCCCGACTCGCCTCCAACGTACTATCTGAGTACGCCACCGCTCGTCGAGCATCGCGCGCCTCGTAGCTGGACCTTTTTGACCAGCCTGAAAGTCCTTCATCGTTGAGTTGATTCCTGGGTTTTTTGGGGTCTTTCTTTGGGCTTGACGAGCCGACCATGAGTGCCGTCGCAATACGGGTGGTCTTTCGATTTCCAGCAGCGGCAGATGGCTATCGTCGTGGGAGCGTCGAACTCCAGAACGCGCGGTGTGATGCTGGTGACGACATGCGAGCCGTCGCAAAATGGCGGGTTCTTCGTTCGGGTGCAGCGACAGTAGGCTACGCTCTTCGAAACCTGCTTGACGATAGTCGGCTGGATGAGATCTTCGTAGGATAGTCCCATTCAAACTTCCTTTCTCCGTTACTTATTCGAGCCAGGCATCGCCCTCTATTGACCCGTTCCATTCCTCATTTAACCCGGCACACTTTAAACGTCAACTAGAGGTTTGCCCTATTCCTGCCTAGAGCCGTCGAAAGTGAATCCCGCTAGCGGCTTTGCAGTAGTCTTAGCGCATTCTTCCCGAGAATATCTTCCCGCTCGGTCTCGGTGATGGGCAGTTCCTCGATGATCTGCTTTGCCCGCGGCAGAAGGGGCAATAGCGGTGGCGCGTCGCTGCCAAAAAGCAGTTGCGTCGCGCCTACGGTCTGGTAAGCGCACATGACCGCAGGTGCATGATAACTCACCGTATCCATAAAGATCCGGCGCAAATAATCGCTTGGCGGTCGGTGAATGAGCAGCGGCTCGTATGGCCCCAGGCCGGAGGCCTTGTCGCCCAGCTCGTAGGCGTAGTCCATCCGGCCGATCACTTCGCAGATGCCGCCGCCGAGATGGCAGCCGACGAATTTCAGTTTGGGAAATTGCTCAAAGACACCGCGCACAATCATCCGGGAAAGAGCCAAACATTCATCAAAAGGACGTCCGACGCTCGATGCCAGCCGGTATTCCTGCATTCGCTCCTCGCCGAAACCGACGGAAGGGGCGTGCATCATTACCGGTATTCCTAGACTCGTGACCAATTCGAAGAACGGGCGAGCGTCGTCGTCATCCGGATAAGCACCCTGGTGGCTGGAATTGATCAGCACACCTTTGAGACCGCATTCTGTAACTGATCGCTCAAGTTCCTCGAGAAAGGGATTGCCGCCGCATGGGAGCGTGCTCGTAAATACCACGATCCGATCCTGGTACTGCTGCTGAATTAGAGCGCCATACTCGTTCCAACGGCGCAAAAACGCGAGCGATTCGTCGGCACTCTTGTCCCGGAGATAATGGATCGTATTGGTGACGACGCAAAGATCGATCCCGGCCCGCGCATGGGCCTCCAGCAAATTCTCAATCGTCAGGGGTGAATCGCCGCCCCAGCGCCGCTCCCTGGCCAACTCGGGAGGATAGACGTGCGCGTGCCAATCGACGATCATCTGCCGGGCTCACTGTGGTGAAACATGTGATCTAGTAAACTCTTGGTAGATACTCCCGGATGTGAATCTGGGTTTGGATCGGGCGACGAGGGGCGACCGAGTCGTCATTCCGTCCAAGCTGGCGATAGCTAGCGCGAATCGGAATTGACCCTCTCTTCGTCTCCCCCTTGTGCAAAGGGGGAGATACAGTGGGGGTTCTGGATTCCGGCTTTCGCGGGAATATTCATTATTAGTTGCGATGACCCTTGACGATGAAAGCTGGATCGAAGGGCGAGGCTGGAGGCCGCAGACGTAGAGCCGTAGGGGTTCTGTCAGGCCCGGACCCTTGGAATGAGCAGCGAACGGGATTGGCAGGGTGGCCATTGAGGCAAAGACCCATCGGCTGCCGCCGGAAGCCTTGCCCCGTGATCCACTTTCGCGGGAAAGACGAAGGATGTATTTTCGGACGAATGAACTTTGCATTCTGGCAAGAGCTCTGGACATGAGTGCGGGGAAGTTCACATTCACCTCCCTTTGATGCCCAGCTCGGCCTGCGCCTCGCGCAGAAAAGTCAGATCAACCACTTCAGCGGGCGCCACTTCGCGGGTGATCTTGGCATTGCGCCGCGCTTGGTCGATCACCAGACGGA
>DASQUN010000247.1:0-4756 GCA_035641275.1 Candidatus Udaeobacter sp.
GCTACTCTGCGTATCATTGCTAGCAACGGACGAGAAGCCTTCTACGCCGGCAACATCGCCAGGTTCATCGTTCGAGCGTCGGAGAGTCACAGTGGATGTTTCAGCCTGGAAGATTTTGTCGCGCATCGCTCGCGGTGGGAGCAACCGCTGTCCACCAGTTATCGAGAATACGAGGTGTGTGTGCCGCCGCCCAATTCCTTCGGATTGCTTCTGCTGCTCCAACTCAAATATTTGGCGGAGTACGATTTGGCGAAATATGGCCACAATTCCCCAGGATACGTGTCGTTGCTGGTTAAGGCGAAGGAGGAAGCGTGGCGCGCCGGCCAATTCTGGATCGCCGACCCCGATCAGCATCAATATGAGAAAGTTCATGAATTCCTCGTGAGATTTCCTCGGGAAATCACGGCAAACGGTACGGTTGCACAGGCGGAGCACCGAAGTAGCACGACATACGTCGCAGCGGCGGATAAATTCGGCAACTGGGCCTCGCTCATTCAAAGCGTGCACCAAAGCTTTGGGTGCGGCATTGTCGTGGACGGGACTGGGATAGTTCTGAACAACCGAATGTCCGGATTCAACCTCATCCCCGGACATCCAAATCAGCTGGCGCCGGGCAGGCTTCCCGCACATACCCTTAGCCCCGCGTTGATTCTCAAAGGAGGTAAACCCGTTGCTGCTATCGGAACTCCTGGAGGGCTCGGCCAGACTCAATTCCTCGCACAAACCCTTTGCAATCTTTTCGACTTTAATATGAATATTCAAGAAGCGATCGAAGCACCGCGCTGGCAGAGCGAGCAGGCTGGAGAAGTTGAGCTAGAAGACCGCTTTTCAGACGCTGTTGCCAAACAGTTGACCCAAGACGGCTATGACGTGAAGGTACGTGGAGGTTGGGAATTTGCGTTCGGTGGCGTGGAGGCCATTTTTGTCCACCCGAATCAGACTGTGTTGATGGGCGCCGCAGATCCCAGGCGAGAGGGTTGTGCGGTAGGACATTGAGCTGGCGAACACGTGATCTTTACCATGAGTGTAGATAGATGCCTCTTGAGAGGAAGTAATGTCCGTAGTTTAGAAAGGAGGTTAACATGGGAGTTGAAATTATTGACCTGATTCAGCTGGCGCACCAGGAAAAACGTCGGAAAGTGGTGTTTAATACGCCACGTTGCCATGCATGGGTCCATTACTACCCTAACCCCGGCGAGAAGGACGACATGCATTGCCATAACGCGGACCAAACATTTTACGTAATTGCCGGTGAATGCACGATGCACTTCCCTGATGGCGGCAAGGCCGTGATGACGCCGGGAATGGTTGCCACAATTACTGGTGGATCGTTCTATCAACTGGAAAACAGCGGTGATGGGCCGATGATAATGATGGGCAACCGCTCCGGGCCGTCTGAAGCGATCCAGCACATCAACTACGAGCTTCGAAAGGACATTAAGAAACTCACTAGGGAGGAACTGGAGCGAGCTAACATTCCCCATATTTCCATGCAAACGCGGGATTGAATAATTCCGCTCAACTTACATGCCGGAGGTGGTCCATGAAACGAATGGCGATGACTCCGTTTATGGTATTCTTGGGACTGATGCCGACTTTATTGTGGGCCCAGCCGGATTTTTATCGGGGCAAACTTATTACGCTCATTCAAGACAGTACACCGGGTGGGGTGGGCCAGCTCCGGACCCAGGCGTTGATTCCTGTTCTTCAGAAGCATATTCCCGGTGAACCGAAAATCGTGATCCAGTTCATGCCGGGCGCTGGCGGCAGAACGGCCGCCAATCACCTTTACAACAACGCGCCGCGCGACGGCTTAACCATTGGTCGAGTGAGCAGTGGACTCGTGACCTCTGCTATTCTCGGGCTGCCGGGAGTTCAATACGACATCGATAAATTCATTTACCTGGGCTCTGGTCACAATGAGATAAACAACGTCTTTTTTTCAAGGAGTGAGCTCGGCCTGGATAACCTCAATAAACTGAAAGCGGCTACAGGGTTAAGGATCGGGGGACAGTCGGTTGGCCACTCCAACTATGTGATCGCCAGACTGTTCGCGTGGCTGCTTGATCTCAAAGAGCCCAAGTTTGTGGTTGGCTTTTCCGGAGCGGAAATGGATGCGGCTCTCTTACAAGGCGAGTTAGATGCTCGCGCGAACAGTGCAGAAACCGTGGTTCAGCGTACTCCTCAATTCATTAATGAGCGGCTTATGAACTTCCATGGCGTGGCCGAAATGCCGCACGGATATCGCTTCAAGCATCCGGCCTATCGCGAGCTCCCCGCATTGCATACTTTCGGCAAGACTGACAAGGAGAAAAGAGTGCTGGAGATGTTCGCTGCGTTTGGGCGGTTTAGCCAGGCCTTTGTTCTACCCCCGGGCACTCCGAATGATAGGGTGAAGACTCTCAAGGACGCATTCAGGAAGTCATGGAAGGATCCTGAGTTTCATGAAAATTGGAAAAAGATGACTCGCGCAGATGCGTCGCCTCTTATGCCTGAGGAGGTAGAGGATCTAGTTAAGAATATTCCAAGAGATCCGGAAGACATTAAGCTTTACAACAGAATCGCTGGAGCAGAGCCTTTGCCGAAGCGATAAGGGTGGCATGACAATACTCTGCTCAAATTGATTTTTTGTCGCTGACTCCATCGAATGATAACGGCGGAAATTTAACGTTACCGGTATGTAGCGTTACAAAATACATAACAGGAGGATTGCAGATGCCCAAAATCCGTCATATCGCTATCGCGAGTTCAAACCGCGAAAAGTTAGCGGAATTCTATAAACAAGCTTTCGGGATGAAACAGGTGCAAGGGGAAGGAGGGGCTATTTACTTGTCGGATGGTTCTATAAACCTCGCCTTGAACCCACAGTATGCCGGGCGGGAAGCCGGTCTTTATCATTTTGGTTTTGAAGTCGAGGATCTCGAGACTTTAAAAAAGAAGCTCAAAGATGCGGGCGCAAGCAGCGAAGTCCAGAGGCGGCCGCGGAACCGCGAAGCCGAGTACCGTGTTCTTGATCCGGACGGCAATCCCATTGACCTGTCAACTCACGGTTGGCCAACTTAACTCACTTACAGCGCTTAATAGAATGGATTGTCATTAAAAGGGATATTCAAATGCCAAGAATACGCCATCTCGCAATCGTAAGTCCAAACCGTGAGCGTCTGGTAAACTTTTACACGAACGCGTTCGACATGAGGGTCGTCTATGGTCGGCCGACGAGCACCCATCTCTCGGATGGAGATTTTAATCTTGCTATCGTTGATCAAAGATCTGATCTAAAGCCGGGACTGTATGTCCTCGGGTTTGACGTTGATGATCTGCAAGATTTGGAAGGAAGCCTTAGGAAGGCCGGCGCCTCTTCAGATCTTATGCCCATGCCGAAGGACCACGACGCCGAGTATAGAGTTCTTGATCCCGATGGGAACCCTCTTGATCTTGCGATACATGGGTGGTGCGTTGTGTAGGTTTACTCATCTCGTAGCGAGATGCGTGGGTTTAGGGTCAGCAGAGCGGTGCCTTCCCGGGTCGGACCAAGGCAACTTCTTAGTTTGACAACCGGAGATTGCATAGAAGGCATCGTTTAAGAGCTTAGCGGCGGCTTTTTCACGCCGAAAAGCAACCTCTAAGGAAAAACGATGCCGCGCGCCAACCGCCATTTTCTGCCCTGGTCACCTCTGGCACATCGAATAGGCATGAGGCGTCAGGCAACAGGCAACACTCCGGACTTCAAATGATCACGTCGTTCAAGCAGTTCAACCGCTACTCTTTCTTGCAGCGGTTAAAGAGTTAACGGCGGTTCAACGTTCCAGGTTTAAGGTTCAGGGAACAATAAACCCCACATACTTCGATGTTTTCGGGAATTCTCGAAACGTCGAAATGTTCCAAGCAAGATAGGTTCAAATCATCGCCGAGGCGCTGAGGACGCGGAGACAGAAAGTTTATTTTTTCGATGCAAAAGTCCGCGTCGGACGCGTACACGATATTGCTTCCAGTGTGATTGACCTTGCCGCTGGGAGGCGTAGGATTGGTCATAATTCAGACCAAGATCCACGGGGGAAGACGACATGAAGACAATGCCGCTGTCAGAGGTCAAGACTAAGCTTAGCGAGCTGGTAGCTGCCGTGGAGCGAAGGGACGAGGTGGTCACTATTACCCGGAACGGTAAGCCGGTTGCTATTATCGTCAGTAAGGATGAGTACGAAGGTTGGCAAGAGACCGTAGAGATCATGCGCGACGCAAAGTTTATGAAAGAGATCCGCAAAGGCATCCAATCACTCAAACGCACAAAGAAGCGCTATAGCCTTGATGAACTCTTCACCGACTAGCAGGCCGCTGAAAAAGACTCATATGCTTCGTCAGACTGTGTGAAAACTAGATGCGGTTCTGTCCTGCTCACGGGTGAAAAAGTTACAGTTCATCAAAAGCGCACTCACTAAGTTACAGCCTGTTGTTAGCTGAGGACCTCCGTTTTTAGCTCACGGCCTCTAACATCTTGTTCACCCCGAGAATATTGATCACTCGCTTTAGGTTGTATGCCAGGATCGTCAAGCTGGCCTCGGCACCGACCTTAGTTAATCCACGCATCAGAAAATAACCCTGGTTCATGGCTCGTTTGATGGTCCCAAAGGGATGCTCCGCAAGACACTTTCGTAGCTCTATCTTCTCTGGATGCTCTGCCACACGGCGCGCCATCGCTTCCAAAATCGCTTCATCCACCCAGCGGGTGATCCGCCGTCTTCCTTTCTTGTTGATGCTA
>DASQUN010000248.1:0-3985 GCA_035641275.1 Candidatus Udaeobacter sp.
TTCTTCTTGCCACGCCACACCTGACCTTTATTTCGGTCTGGAACCCAAGCTTCCTTACTCTGCTCATGGATGCCCTGGAGGAAAATTTCGAACCCCTGCTCGGTGACGTAAAGGAAGGCACCCTCACCCCTCCGTCTCCTCTTCCTCCGAATATTCACGCAGCACTGTGCGAAAAGCTTGTCGCTCTTCCGAAAAGGGCGCAAAAACTGCAAGGGATCTTTAAAGAGCACGGCACGTTACCGCCAGCAGAGATATGGCCACGTCTGCGGGTTATCAGTTGTTGGGCAGATGCGGGTGCAAGTTTCTTTATCCCAGAACTGCAGCGCTATTTCCCCGGGGTCGAGATACAACCGAAGGGGCTGCTGGCGACTGAGGGAGTCGTCTCCCTGCCGCTGACGGGCCACCCGGGCGCAGCGCTCGCCATCACTTCGCACTTCTTCGAGTTCCTCGACGAGGAAAAGCCCGATGCCCAACCATTATTGGCTGACGAACTCGATGAAGGATCGACTTACTCGGTGCTCCTGACTACAGGAGGGGGCCTCTACCGTTATCGATTGGGTGACCGGGTTCGCGTGGTCGGCAGAGCGGCAGCCACGCCCTTGGTGGAATTTGTCGGCAGGTCCGAAGACACCAGCGACCTCTGCGGGGAAAAGCTCCACGAGGCATTCGTGCGCGGCGTCTTGCACGAAGTCCTAGACGAATTTCGCATTGCGCCTCTGTTTGCCATGCTCGCGCCCGAGTGGGGCACGCCGCCGGGCTACGTCCTTTTCCTGGAGGCAATGAACGTGACCCCTGAGTTGATGAGTAAACTGGTGTCCCGCCTGGAAGAGGAGCTCTTCGCAGGGACGCACTACGCCTATTGCCGGCGACTGGGCCAGCTAAGCCCGCTGAGAGGCGTCCGAATTGTCAGCGGCGGCAATCGTGGCTATCTCGCGCGCTGCGCCCGGATGGGCCAGCGACTTGGAAACATCAAGCCTACCGCGTTGCATCGGCAGACCGGTTGGTCCGAGTGGTATCATGCCATGTCTTCTCAAACCGATTCGTCGGAAACAAAATGAGCCAATTCGTGTTTGAATTCGCCACAGAACGCCACGAGCCCGCGTTACGAAGGCTTTTCGCCGAGAGCGAGATGGAGGGCGATATTCGACTTTCGTTTCGCCGCGAGCCCAACTACTTTTGGGCTACCGGCCTTTTCGGTCCATTCTGTCAGGTCGTGGTAGCGCGCGACACGGTGACCGGAGCAGTGATCGGCGTGGGCACACGCGCCATTCGCGACGGATTTATCAACGGCAAAATAGAACCCATCGGATATCTGGCCGATCTCCGGCTGGAGCGGCGCTACCGGAGCGGCACGCTTATCGTTCGCGCCTACCGCCACTTATCGGAGCTCCATCATGACCATCAAGTAAAGCTTTACTTCACCTTGATCGCGGAGGGAAACCGCCAAGCGCTCGATACCATCGCCAGCGGCCGCGCGGGTTTGCCTCCATACCACGACTGGGGCCGCCTCCTGTCCCCCGCCATCAATCTAGTGGGGCGAAAAATTTCTCGCATCACGGACGCGCAGATCGTTCGCGGTGCCGCTAAGATGCTTCCCGAAATTGTCGACTGCATCAATCGCAACCACGCGCGCCGGCAGTTCGCACCCTGCTATACGCTCGATCAGTTTGCCGTTACACCCGCGAATCGGCCAGGGAACATGGACGGTGAAACGCGAACGGTCCGTTTGCGCGACTTCAATATCGAAGACTTTTATGTGGCAATACGCGGCGGCAAAATCATCGGCGTGTTAGGCAAGTGGGACCAAAGCCGTTTTAAACAAACGGTTGTCACAGGCTACGGTGGAAATCTCAGGGTGTTCCGTCCGATGTATAACTTGGCGTCGAAATGGATCGGCGCGCCGAGCTATCCATCTTTAGGCGAGCCGCTGCGCTCTTTTTATGCGAGCTTCATCGCCGTGGACGACGACGATCTCAACGTGTTTCGCGCCCTGCTTCGGCAACTCTACAACGACAACCTGGGAAGCGGCTACCATTATTTTGTCGTGGGCTTACACGAGCAGGATCCGCTGGCTCCGGCACTAGCCGATTATGTTCAGACCCCATTCGCGGCCCGCCTGTTCCTGGTCCGGTTTGCCAACGGTGCGGAATCTTTCGCGGCGCTCGATGACCGGCCGCCTTACATTGAGCTGGCCTTGTTATGACCAGGGAATGCTCATGAAGTTTCACTTCATTCTTGCTGATCAGGGCCGGAATCCGCTCCTCAGACTCGGCCCCGACGAGCTTTCAGGCGAATGTTCATTATCGTTGCGGCTCACCGCTGCCGATGAAAGCGTGAACCGAAGGGGCGAGACTGCAGGCCGCAAGCGTAGAACCGTAAATGGATTGCCAGGCCCGGACCCTTGGAATAAGCAGCGAATGAGGTTGGCAGGGCGGCCATTGAGGCAAAGGCCCATCGTTGCGGCCGGAAGGCTTGGCCCTGAGCACCACTTTCAGGGAAATACCTAACCAGATGCACACCCAGCAATCACTTACACTGGCACGATCGCAGCCATGGACGAACGGCGTGGCGGCACCGCGTTGGATCATCCCCTCACTGCGCGATCCTCGTGTTCCTTTCGCTGTCATCCTGACCATTTACGCAATCCTCGGATTCACTTTGCTGCGCTTTAGCCGCAGTCCCAGCCAGATGCTCCTTACCGTCGCATCCGCCTGCGCCCTCGACATGATCCTGGCTTATCTCTTGCGCGGCCGGCAGCTTATCGTCCCCATAAGCGCCTATATCTCGGGCCTATCACTGGCGCTTCTGCTCAACTATTCGCACAACCACTATCTGCTTTTTCTTCCCGTCTATCTCGCCATCGGTTCTAAATATCTCTTCACTTACAACGGCCGGCACGTCTACAACCCTTCGATGTTCGGCGTCGCGGTCTCGCTGTTCATTGGCGGCGATCTCATCACTACGGCGCCGGCTTACCAATGGGGCGGAAGTTGGGCCATGTCGGCGTTCATGCTCACCGCCGCTCTCAGTCTATTTGTTTTTAGGATCGGACGGAGCGCTCTGATCGTTTCCTTTCTCGGTTTTTACGTGTTGCAGATTCTGCTGCGCGCTTACATAATGCGCTGGTACCTCCCACCCGAGGCGCTCATCTTCGGCACCCTTAGTTCTGCGCCATTCTTCTTGTTCGTCTTCTACATGATCACGGACCCGCAAACTTCGCCATCGACGACCAAAGGTCAAGTCTGGTTGGCCCTCGTCTTGACCCTCGTCGATCTCTATCTGCACCGGCTGACGAGCCTGTATACTTTTTTCTATGCGGCCTTCATCGTCACTACCGCGAGATATCTCTATCTTCACCTCGGACGGATCTGGATTGATGGACCGCGAGTCCGGATCGTCCAGGCCCTCGTCCACCATGAGACCCTTCGCTCCGTCGGTCTCATCGCCGCCATCGGTTTGATCTTATTTACCTCCTACCGATTTCTCATCCGTCCCGAAGTAAGCGCGGAGCATTTGAACTTTCGTCTCCAACCGACGCCGGCGGCTGATTCCGGTCTCAACTTGAGCATCAGTCGGCAACTGCTTCAGACCGTCGATCCCCGGCTGCAGCACATCGCCAAGTGGTTGTTGTCCGCCGGGGCGGCAATCGCGGCGAGCGATTACGACGGCGATGGATTACCCGACCTTCTCGTCACTAATCCGTTCGGCGTACCCAACGACCGGATCGTTCTCTATCACAATGAAGGCAACCTGCAGTTCGCTCGCGTCGACGTGCCGATCTTCAAGGAGCTCGGCAGCGATCCCGAGAAGTTCGGGCTCGTTTCAGGTGCAGTCTTCGCGGATTACGATAATGACGGTGATCAAGATCTCTTGCTTCCGGTTGCTTACGGCACGACCGTTTTGCTGCGCAACTTATTGATGGAAACCGGCAAGCCAAAGTTTGACAACGTAACCGAGCTTGCCGGCATCGAAGAGCACACGATTA
>DASQUN010000249.1:0-6363 GCA_035641275.1 Candidatus Udaeobacter sp.
CCCTACGGATCGACAATTCGCCTTAGGTTGCTCCCCACCCCGCCTCGCGGCGACGCAGTTACCTTCGGCTACGGAGCTGTGGCATACTCCGGCATGGACTTTCACCATGCTGATGTGGCGCCTTCACGGGCGCACTCATCCCGAGCAAACGCGAGGGATCTGAGACAGATTTCTCCCTTCGGTCGAAACAAGGATTTCTCGCTGCGCTCGAAATGACAGAGGAATATCCGAGACGCGTGTGCCACACGCCCCTGCGAATCATTGCCAATGTTGCTCGATGAATTTCCTACTTTTGAAAGGTCTGCTTGGCCTTATGGGGCAAGTTAAACGGGACTCGTTTTCACTATTGCTTCTGTTGGTATTCCTGTTTGTTGGCGCCGACTATGTAACCGCCGCTGAAAAAGCCGCGAGGCTCACTCCCGTTCGGATCGCGTATGTCTCGAGAAGCATCCTGGATATGCCTTATATGATCGCCCGCGACAGAGGCTTTTTTCGCGAAGAGGGTCTGGAGCCCGAGTTCATCTTCATGAAAGCAATTCAGACGGTGCAGGCAATGTTGGCGGGCGGCGTCGATTTCGGCACGGCCACGGGAACGGCCATCAGCGCCGCGGTCAACGGCGCCGACGTCAGAGTCGTATTCGCGTTGACCGACCGTCCGTCGTTCGATCTGGTGGCGACTCCGAGTATCACCAGCGTCCAACAATTGCGGGGCAAGAAGCTTGGGATCTCGGCGGTCGGCTCCTTGACCGAAATTCTCGCGCGCCAGATTCTAATCGCCAATAAAGTGCCGCCGGAGCAGGTCACGTTTCTTCCTTTGGGCACGAGCGACGTGACCTATATCGCCTTGAAAGCCGGAACTATCGACGCCACCATGGTCCAGATCCCGCAGAACTTCCTCGCGATCGATGAAGGGTTTCGAAAACTCGCCTCCGGTGCGGATGTTTATCGGGCGGTTCAAGGCGGGCTGACGACGACAAAGACGATTATTTCCGAGCGCCCCGAGCTCGTTACCAAAATGATCCGCGCGACACAACGCGCGTTACGGTATATCCGAAACGATAAGAAATTTGCCTTGGAATTTATCAAAGGACCCTATCTGGATCTCGGCAAGGAGCGTGACCGGTTCGCCGAGCGGATTTACGAAGCGGCTTTGCAGTATTATCTGCAATCAGGGAGCGTAGATGAAAAACTGCAGCGCGAAATGATCACCGTGGCCGCGCAGCGCGTCAAACCCCTTCAGCCGGTGCCGCCCGAGCGAGTCTTTGACTTTAGCTTTGCGCAAAAACTCAGTCCCTGAAGCCCGGGCAAACAGACCGGCGGCGTAAACCACTCGCCCGCCCACCGTTGTGTGACGTCAGCACCACAATGATCTACACCCATGTTTTGAACCGCGGTGGCAGGGGAGTCCGAAGTCCTGTTGACGGATCGACAATTGGTCCGCGTCCTGGTCGGGTATATTAAGATTTCGGAGACCTGTGTTTGAGGGCACAAGTGGTTTTCAAAAATATTTGACAAGGGTTTGGAAGCCAAGGAGAATCCGTCCGTTCTATGAACTTTAAAGACCGTCAGTCGCAGACCTGTATACTCACTAGTTAGGGGTCGAGGAGACAACACGTGGACGAGGCGCAAATTTCGAAAGTGGCAGCGGTTCTTGCGGAGTGGAATCCACTCGGTTCAAGGGCAGACCGCGTCTCTGACCTTGATGGGTATCGCATCGAAGCAATCGACATCATCATGGCTCTCGGAGTGTTTCGGAGGTTCGTCGCGCCCGAGAAAACAGTCAGCGATATTCTGAATCAAGCATTTGACCTGTCGCTGAAGCCCATCGACTGTGTGGCGCCTGCGAGGAAGATCCAGCTTATCCTTGGAACTGACCAGTGAGCCTGCAATCGGGGCAACGACCCCTAACCCGCCGCTGGAGCCGATGGTGAGAGTTGTTGATGAAAAATTCTCCTTGTTTTAACGGCTCAGCGGCATAACGTTTAGACCATGGGACAGGTGACGTGACGGGTCCAGTAACACTCGAAGATTTTGACCACGTTCGGTGGCACGTTGCGCAGCGAACGTACGGGAACAATCACTCAACCTTGATCGGCCTTCTGGTGGACTGGTGGGTATCGCGTGACGCAAGTCGCAACTGGGTTCTCGAAGGCGGTCCATCCTTCAACCCACGGCGTTCCGGACTCAAGGAGCGGGGTCAGTGTGACGCCCTTCTTTGTGCTGACGCGGAAGCTGTCGGAGTTGTGGAGGCAGAGGGAGGCAGTCGTCAGGACTAAACGGCGCGGAAGCTTGGCGCCTTCTTTGGTAGTCCCGATCCTCATCTGTCGCGCCTTCAGTTTGCGGTTCTCCTGCTGTACAGGTTCAGTCCACGAGGTCGCGGAACTGGAAAGGCATTTCCCCCCGCGGCTTCGCCGGGGGCACTTGACGCTGTTATCGCCGTATCCACCGGCTATCCGGCCAAAGACATTTTCGTGATCGGCCTTGAGAAAGGGTGCGAGCCTACTGTGCAGGGCATCCGCGCACGCAATGCGTACTATTCCAATTGCGTCGCTGATGTCAGAATCTGGTGTTACCGCAACGGTGCTCGGTCCGGTGAGCGAAGCCTTCTGCAACGGACCCTAACAAGCCAATGAAGCTGCCAGTTGCCTTCGGCCCCGCATCTTATCGGCCAGGCGTTAGCCTTATCTATCTCGAGAGAGGAGTGTGAAAAATTGCTGTGACCGTGTTAGGGTACTTTCCTCAGAATGAGTCTGAAGTTCGAATGGGACCGCAAGAAAGCAGCATCCAACCTTTCCAAGCACCGTGTGTCATTAGAAGAGGCTCTCACTGTCTTTGGCGATCCGCTGACCAGGATATTTGACGACGAGGACCACTCAATAGAAGAGCAGCGCGAGATTATCATCGGACATTCGGTGAAAGAGCCTTGCTGGTGGTATGCTTTACGTCACAAGGCGAGTCAGTTAGAATCTTCAGTGCACGAAAGGCAACCAGGAGAGAACGAAAGGACTATGAAGAAAACGTCAAGTCGTAAGGGATCAAGGCGAGAGGATATGCGACGGGAGTACCGGTTCGACTACAGCAAGTCTCGCCCGAACCGTTTTGCGCCCCTGATGAAGGGCGGCACAGTTGCCATCGTGTTGGACCCGGACGTTGCCTCCGTATTCCGATCCCCGGAGTCGGTGAATTCCTTGCTGCGGTCGGTGATAACCGCACTTCCCAAGCACACCAAGGCGCAGTTGAAGTCGGGCTAACTTCCAACGGCTGCGCGGCTTAGCGGAAGCGTTAGCTCTTAATCAACTCAACTCACACCAACATTCAAAACAAGATTGATGGATCGAGCCTTGTCCATATTGTGCAGCGTAAGCTGGCCAGGCGCTCCGGGACGCCCATTCAAGAGGCAAGCGCGTCGCCGAATTTAAGATTACGTGTCCTAAGCTCGTTTGAGGCACTCTTCCCCTGCTTGACGCTTCTTTTCAATGTGAATATCTTTAGCTGGCGTTGCCACGGCTTCGTGTTTTCCATAATCGAAAATGACGGAGAGAGCTATGAAGCGAAGCAGCGAACGAATTCTAACCACTCACGCTGGCGCCTTACCGCAACCCGAGGATCTGAAGCAGATGCACGCCGCGAAGATAGGTGGACAGCCGCTCGACGAAGCCGCCTTCGCCAAACGCGTGCGCAGCGCGGTCGCGGAGATAGTGAAAAAGCAGATCGACTGCGGGCTGGATATCATCAACGATGGCGAAGTGGGCAAATCCAATTTCTCCCGCTACGCCCGCGAGCGCCTCAGCGGATTCATCGAACGGCCAGCCAAACCGGAAGACCATGTGTCGTCGATATTCGCCCGCGACATGGTGGAGTTTGGCAACTACTTCAACAAGCGGCTCGGCACGGTGCGCGGGGAGAATGTCAAGAGAGTTTTTTGCAACGGACCGCTGAAATATATCGGGCAAAAATCTTTGCAGCAGGAGATCGAGGACTTCCAGGCGGCTTTGCAAGGTCAGGACTATGAGGAAGCATTTCTCCCGGCCATCGCCCCCGGCACCATCGAACACTGGATGAAGAACGATTACTACCCGACCGATGAAGCCTATCTGTTCGCCATCGCGGATGCGATGCACGAGGAGTACAAGGCAATTGTCGATGCCGGTTTCCTGCTCCAGATCGACGATCCCGACTTGCCCGATGGTTGGCAGTTCATGTCGCAGATGACGGTGCCGGAATACCGAAAGTATGCTGAGCTGCGCGTGGACGCTCTCAATCATGGCCTGCGCGATATTCCGCCCGAAAAGGTTCGCTTTCACACCTGCTGGGGCAGCTATCACGGCCCGCACAAGTACGACATGCCGCTGAGAGATATTGTCGATTTGATCTTGAAAGTCCGCGCCAATACGATTTCCATCGAAGCCGCCAATCCGCGTCATGAGCACGAGTGGCGCGTGTGGCAAGAGGTGAAATTGCCCGAAGGCAAAGTCCTCGTACCCGGTGTTGTTGGACATGCGACCGATATCGTTGAACACCCTGAGGCAATCGCCGAACGGCTCGTGAGATATGCCAAGATCGTCGGCCGCGAAAATGTGATGGCCGGCACAGACTGCGGCCTCGGCCCGCGCGTCGGTGATCCGCAGATCGCCTGGGCGAAATTCGAAGCGATGGCCGAAGGCGCGCGGATCGCGACCAAGGAACTATGGGGAAAATAACCAAGGGCGCATAAACAGTTTTGCGTTCTATGCGTTGTTTATGGTTAAGATTTCCCAAAACCGGTCAAGGCTGCTCGTCCAGGAGTTAGACGAAATTGAGACGAGGCGCCGCCTCGGGAATAGATTGACCGGCGCATAGGAGGGCTTACGATGAATGCCCAATGGAATTCGCGATGCCTCATCGTTGTCACAGCGTTGGTCTTAGTTCAACTCCCGGCTGGCGCTGCACCGGCCCAGCAGCCACCGCCCAAGTCGGTGACGGTCGGTACGAACCCTGCTGGGACTGTGTTCTATGCCGTGGCCAGCGGCCTGGCTAACGTGATAAGCGGCGCGGCGCCTTTTCAAGCGGTGGTCCAGCCCTACACCGGCACCAGCACATTCTTGCCGCTCCTCGACAACGGTGAGCTCGACCTTGGAGTGGTCAACGCCGTGGACATGGGCCAGGCTTACCAGGGACCGGCCCGTTTGAAAATCGGTGGCAGAAACCCGTTCCCTCACGTCCCAAACACACGGCTACTGATGCGCGGTTCGCCGTTGACGGCAAGCCTCGTGGTCAGGAAAGACTCTCCCATCAAAACGGTTCACGATGTTAAAGGGAAGCGCGTGACCGGAGAGTATCCGGCTCACCTGGCTGTCTGGACCAGCGTCTTCGGCTCCCTGGCAACCGGGGGGCTAACCTGGGACGACGTCAAAGTCGTACCGGTCCCTGCCGTAAACGAAGGAATAGACGCACTGGTTCAAGGGAGGGCTGATGTAAGCAACCATGCGGTTGGTTCCGCCAAGATCAAGGAAGCGGACGCGGCCATCGGCGTGAGGTATGTTTCTCTGGATTGCTCCCCTCAGGGAGAAGCACGCATCAAAAAAGCGGTTCCCGGTTACTATCTCACCACTCTCAGGTCCGGTATTTCTACCGGCATTGTTGGCGACACTTGCGTCCAATCCTATGACATTTACTTGGTCGGTCACAAAGCGCTTTCGGGTCAAGCCATTCAAGCTACGCTGAAAGCTCTCTGGGACAATGTCGAGAAACTTCCTCCCTTGCACCCACAATTCAAAGACTGGACACGCGAACGAGCCGCGTCCGCCGAGGTGACGATTCCGTATCATTCCGCAGCCGTTGAGTTCTATAAAGCGCAAGGGGTCTGGTCCGCGAAAATGGACGAGACACAGAAAAAACTGCTGGCGCTGAATCCGTGAAAAGCATGAAAGGATTGAAGTAATGGAGCAATGGAGTATTTATAATGCATCTCCCCGCAGCAAGCTGCGGAAAATTGCCCCAAAGAGATTAAAAGCATTACTCCAGCAGGATGCTGAAAAAATCTCTCGGAGTCCTTCGACGGAGCTCAGGACGAACGGAGGGGTTTTGATGTGATTGACGATTTTTCCCTTCATGCTGAGGCTCTCGAAGCATTCCGAGCCTTTTTTCAGCACCTCGTAGTACTCCAAGCGGTACACATTCGAGCGAGCGATTGAAGGCAACCAAACAAATTCGGCAAAATTTTCATGGGCTCCGTAACGGTGAGATTGGAGGCCCTATGATCAAGCGATGGAACGTCCAGCCTTACTTACTGGGTGTACTGTTGCTTACATTACTGGTCCAGGTCGCCGGAGCACAGGGGCAGCAGCTTCCCCGCGCTGTCACGATCGGCTCGAATCCGGCGGG
>DASQUN010000250.1:0-3385 GCA_035641275.1 Candidatus Udaeobacter sp.
GAGGAGAAAGATATTCGCCGGCTCACGTCTATGTTTACAAACACGGTCGAAGATTACGTTCGGCGTTACCCTGATCAGTGGTTATGGATTCACAAGCGTTGGCGCACCCGGCCGGTGGGGGAAAAAAATTTCTACCAGACCGCTACGTAGCATGCCCGCCCATCCGCTGACCTCGCCTTGATGGGGTTGCGCCGCCTTGCGACAAACTCGTGTTACCGCCGGCAACAGCCAAAGACCGGGTCGAGATTTTGCAAGATGCGATCGCAAGGTATTTAAGGATCCGAACTTTCGCGCAGAATTTCACAAGCTCGTCAGTGACGCGGTCTCCCACTTGATGCCCGAAGAGTTGGCGAAAGTTATCCGCGAAATGCCCCGTGGTCCCGGGGTCATTGTAATGCTGAAGAAGTTTTCCGGAGTCGACCCGCTACCTTCGCGCTGAGACAATCGGAATTGGCAGGAGTCGCGGGAAAAGGTCGTGTGGAAAGGTTTTTTAGTTTTAATCTGTAACTAGTAAAAAAAGACCCCTTTACTGAAGTGAGGACAAGTGACCATGCAAAACAACTCCGTTTTTGCTTTCAACAAACGACTCCGGCGCAAAGGAACGAGGAGAATACATCCGATCCTTGCAATCTTGCTCGGATTCGTGGCCGTTACATTGCTGCCGGCGATTGTAGTTGCGGAGGAGCGCACCTGCCGCGGCGAGCTTGGCAGTATGACAGTGGACAACCTGCTGGTTCCCGATGGGGCCAGTTGTACATTGAACCGCACTCAAGTGAAGGGCACCATCAAGGTCGAATCGAGAGCGTCACTCAATACGCGCGGGGTGCACGTGGTGGGCAATGTCCAGGCGGAGAACGCACGGCAAGTTTCGGTGAGTCAATCCTCCCGCATCGGCGGCAGCGTGCAGGTCAAGCAAGGAGGCTCGGCAAGCGTGCTCAACAGCACCGTCCAGGGCGATATCCAGTACGACGCCAATCGTAGCTCACTTAGGGTGAATGACAACAGAGTGGGCGGGAACGTGCAGGTGATCGGCAACCAAGGGCGTGCCGAGATTTACCGCAACCGCATCGACGGCAATCTCCAGTGCAAAGAAAACCGCCCACGTCCCGTGGGGGGTAACAACCGGGTTCAAGGCAATAAAGAAGATCAGTGTTCGGCTTTCTGAACCAGCAGAATGCTTTTCGGAATCTTCTGGGTGACCGGTGATAGGGTCTAAAAACGAGACGCAACCTGTCAACTGGACTTACGACGGGCAAACGTATGGGCTACCGCAGTCGTCGGCACCAATCTGCCGCTCGCCGCTGCGAAGAAGATGCGCAGTGATAGCGTGGCGGCACTTGAGCCACCCGTCAGACACGACCTCGATCTCGACCGGCCACTGTCCGAGTCTACGTTCGCTAGCATGGCCGCTGATATTCGCAACTCCCATTGCGGCCACGGATCCGAGGAAAGCGTGAAAGCGATGGTTGGCGTCCAGCGGGCCAGAGACGCTCAGATGGCACAAAGCCTGATCGCAGCCGGCGACCCGGACGGTGCTGTATTGGTGGCCGGAACGGGCCATACCCGCAACGACTATGGTATCCCCGTTTATCTTACCGCAATGGCCACGGGCAAGCGGGTTGTCAGCATAGCTTTCCTCGAAGTCGACAACCAGAAGACCAAGCCGCTAAATTACGCGCTGCCGTACACCAATGGGCGATTGCCCTTTGATTACGTTTGGTTCACGCCACGCGTCGACGACGAAGACCCTTGCGAGAAATTTAAATCGCAGTTCGAGAATTTAAAAAAAGCGCAGTGACACGTAAGAGGTGTCACGAATCCGGGTCAGCCTTGCCTCACTAACTCAACTAACTCCTCAAAGCTTTCTGTAACGCACGGCTCACATTCGTGGTTTCTTATACGCTGGATTTCAGCTAATCTTCCAGTAATTTTCTGGTCGACAACTTCGGAACTTATACTTCATGGAGCGAAAATGGTGGCTGGTCATTGCCGGTTGTATCACGCACGCGGTGAATACCGGATTCA
Source organism: Candidatus Udaeobacter sp. (assembly GCA_035641275.1). Taxonomy (GTDB): domain Bacteria; phylum Desulfobacterota; class Binatia; order UBA9968; family UBA9968; genus DASQUN01. The sequence continues at coordinate 2,026 of DASQUN010000250.1, forward strand.
GTTACTTCGGAATGAGCGCGTTTTTTCCTTCGTTCGAGCGCGAATTCGGTTGGAGCCGCACGGCGATTTCAGGAGCTTTCTCGCTGGCACGTATCGAATCCGGGATTTTGGGTCCGCTCGAAGGCTACCTGACGGACCGGGTCGGCGCGCATCGGATGCTTTTTATTGGTCTCGTGATCTGCACGTTGGGATTTCTTGCGCTAAGCCGCGTCGATTCCTTGCCCATGCTTTATGTTGTCATTGTGCTCGGCATCGTGCTCGGCTCCAGTCTCGGTTATAACATGCCCATCAGCGTGCTGATCGCAAAAGTGTTTCGCGAGCGGAGAAGTCTGGCATTTGGGATCTTTCGCATGGGGCCGGGAATCGCCGGGCCGCTCGTGCCGCTGGTCGGTTGGGTGATCGGTTTATGGGGATGGCGTGCCGCGGCAATTGTATCGGGGCTCACTATTTTTGCGTTCGGATTTCCTATCGCCTTAATCATCAACCGAATCTACCACCAAGAAGAAACAGCGATCTCAAGTTCCGGAAGCTCGAGTACGCGCTCCCAAGCATCACCCGGTAGATCAAGCGATCCTCAATTCACTCTGAGCGAAGCGTTGCGCCACCAGGCTTTCTGGTTTCTCTCGACCGCAATGGCACTGCGCCATTTGGTAACGGAAGGCGTGTCGGTTCATTTTGTGATTCTATTGGTCGATCGCGGTTGGAGTACTGAGGCAGCCAGCAGTCTCCTCGGTCTGTCGGCGTTGATCGGCGCGCCGGCGCGTGTCGGTATGGGCTGGCTAGGAGATCATGCGGATAAGAGAAAACTCGTCATGGGATTGCTTCTGGCTTTGAGTGTCTCGGTCCTGTTGATGGGTTCCACGGCAGAGGCCGTGATCTTTACGCCCTGTATGGTCATCTACTCGCTTTCCTATGGTGGCCTGGCTTCATTGCAGGAGCCGATTCGCGCCGATTACTTCGGCACGAAAGCTTTTGCCACAATCCAGGGCATGAGCCGGTCTGTTACCACCGCAGGTACTTTTCTTGGGCCTATCATCGCCGGTTTTCTATACGACGTGACGAAGAGCTACACGCTTGCCTTCGGCGTCTTCGCCCTCGTGAGTGTACTCGCGACGTTGCTAATGTTTTGGGCGAAACGGCCCGCCAACCCCGTCGACTGGGAGGAATGATATTTCGCACAGCACATGGGAGCCCTTTCTGATTCTATTTTTCGTTAGGAATAGTTCAGACGGAAATTTCCGGGACATTGTGCCAGACTTTATAATCCTCAACCGTTGTGAGACAAACTGAGGATTCGAAGATTGAAATAGGAGACGAAGAAGATGCACATCGACATGGATACTCACTACACGCCTTTTGA